>JAUWJE010000023.1 GCA_030607835.1 Candidatus Fermentibacterota bacterium
CCAGCAACAATAAACGGTGTATTCTATGATCTGAATTTCATTGAATTGAATAGATTCTCTTTTTTGAGACAGGTCGAGGTTTTTTACATTATACGCATATATTGAAGCTATTGTTTTAAGCCTCTCCCCCCCTCCTGTTTTAATTATGTTTGTTATACATCCATAACGTCAAGAGACTAGAATCAAATTATTAATAAAAGAGAAGAGAAGATAGTATGATTGAAAAGACAATTGCGGCTCTAAGGGAGGTTTACCTGTTTTGTACACGACTATATTACAGTATACTTAAACAGAATCATCCTTCTGACACCTCCTAATTTAGAGAGTCATGACAACCATGTAATCCCTTGGGGGAGCTTTCCATAAGGGAATCATTTCAGGATACCCCATACATAGAACTGCCGTTAGTCTTGTTCCCTTTGTATCGCTGGAATGCCATGAGGGTATCAATGGATAGAGTTTTTCAGCTATACCGTTCCATAATGTGCCTAAGCCAAGCGTAACAGCGTTGTGCATAACTGTTGTGGCGGCAATAATTCCATCCGTTCTGCCCGTTATGTTTCTCTTTGGTACATGGAAGAACAGCACGACAGGCGCCTTACGGAAGATGATATCATCTCCATGGCGGAGTTTTCTCAAGTATGCCGATCTTCCGGTCAGCTTACCGATCAGAAACGATATTCCGGTGTAACCAAGTATTTTCAATAACTTTTTCACCGGTCTGAGGAGTTCTTCTACCGCTTCGGATCCTCGAACAACCCGGACAGTGATCCACTGGCTGTTCACGCCGGTGGGAGATTGAGAAATTACAGAAAGTACTATATCTATCTCTTCTTTCGATGGGGTTTTAGTCGAGAAGTGTCTTACAGATCGCCTTGCTTCAAGCAGGGAAAGATATCTCTCTGAAGAGCATATATCTTTGGGGTCAGGAACACGGTCAAATCCGAAACAGTTCGCAGGACAGTACACACCGCAATGCCCGCAGGCGATACATTTCTCAATTTCAAAGAACGGACAGCCATCCTGGATTTCAATTACGTCTGAAGGGCATACTTTCTCACAGATTCCACATCCGGTACATTCAGCTTTATCAAATGACCGTTCAGGGGAGAATCTCAATATCAACCTCCTTTGTTATCACACCCGGTCGGACAAGAACTACTCCAGGATATGTGCCATAAGGTTCCATGGGACTCCATGTTCCATTACCATCGCTATCGATAAATGCTGCTACCGTATAACGTCCTGCCGGTATTTCATCAACTCTATACTGCCCCGGTTGAATTATCGAGTAGATTACGCTCTCATCACTACTTCCGCCAGTTCTGCTTATCTGAACCAGTAGTGTTGGAACGCTTGTACCGGAGATATCACCCTCTATTGAACCCGGTTCATCTCCCCACGCAGTTGAGAATGACCATGAGAAAGAGGAGAGCAGAGTATCACCCCATAAAGTTGATATTCCTGGAAGCAACGTAAAGCGATACTGCTGTTCACCTATGAGCTGATCATCAGGGATGAATTCGAACGACCTTCCATCTATTTCATTTAATGTACCCTGTATTAATGTGCTATCTGATACTCTGCTCAGAGTAAGTTTGTTCTTCAGAGAATCAATATCAACCCAGAAATTGAAGGATATGCTGTATGGCCCTGCAGGATTTACATTTTCACCTCCTGGAGCTGGATAATAGGATCGAAGTCTCAGGCTGTCTGCGGGAAGTGAATCAATCCCGAAGAAAGTCATGGAGTCCGGTTCGGAAGAATTCAGCATTAGATCCTCAATGCCGGAAGTGTAGACTGTGATTTCCCCTGTCGGGATTACATCAGTTTCGAGAGTAACGATTTCTCCGGAATATCCGCTCTGCAGCCAGAAACCATGCAGATCAATATTGCTGCCTGATGTGTCCTGCAGTGTCACCTGCCCTTTGCTGAAAGACGAAAACGATACTTCTTCGTTAAACGAGATCTGAAGATGATAGCGATCAAGTGCTTCCACTTCAGTGATGATGGGTCCAACTGTATCAATAACGGTCAGTATAGCTTCAATATTGAGAATCTCACCCTCCTGCAGATAAACGAGAGTGTCAATACCTGCTTCCTGTTCAGAATTCCACTCAAACGACCGGTCAGGATCTTCATAACAGAGAATTCCATAATATCCCTCTTCAAGCCATTGTACGTCAGCTGTCCCTACTGAGTCGGCAACGGTTCTCCGCACAAGTAAAGAGTCTCCGGTTGAATCGGACAGATACCTGTAAAGTTCAATCAGAGTCCTGCGGGCAATATTGCCTCCACCCTGTCTGATCATTGATAGATGAATCAATCCAGTGGGAAGCGAATCAGCTCCACTGTACGCAAGATCTACGGGAATTCCGGTACGGTTACCTCTTCTATCCTGTATTTCAGGTGGCAGATGGATTACCAGGGGGATGTCTCCCGGAACTGATTCAAGCTCTATTTCAATTCTGGAACCATGGATACCCAGACTGTAATTCATCTGTGGATAAAGGTATATCGCAACTGATGCATCATCGAGCCTCTCACTCCATTCGATACTTATTTTCTTAAGATCAGGATATCCCGCTCCTGGGAGAGGTTCTATGGAAATAATCTCTGGTGGGGTTTCATCCTCCGGACCACCTCCCGGAGCTGCCATTCTTGCGCAGGACGCAAGAATTAGCAGAAATAAAACCAGGATGCATGATTTCACTATCTCCAGGAATTTGGGCATGCTCCTAATCCTCACTGAATCGTTTTCGAAGTAAACCCGATCTTTTGTAGAAAGTGGATGCTTCAGTATTCCTTTTTAGCTTTTCAAGCACAATCGCGAATTCCACAAGGTAATCCGGATCATCCGGCACAAGTTCAAGTGCAATCCTCAAATAGTTCTCAGCACTTGTAAGATCTCCTGTCAGATTACCGCATCTGCCAAGATAAAAATAGGCAGGAGCGTAATCAGGATTGTTTTCAACGACTATCTCAAGAAGATCGATTGCGCGCTCATACAAACCCCTTCGAAGCATGGATACTCCTCTCAGAAGCATTATGTCTATTTCTGTTGCACCGGCTTCTCTTGCGCTCGCTTCCCTCTCATCTTCCCGCATTGAACCCACTTTACGTAAAAGTTCTCTGATTTGTGCCGTTCGGATGCTGGGACTAACCTTATCCTGTGAATCAGATTTTGGTTTATCCTCTTGAGTATGCACCTCACTTCCATTTGAAACATTATTTTCAGACATCAATTCCTCAAGGTCAGGACTTGTTTCCTTCTTCTCCTTCTTCTTTCCATCTACGAAAAGAGCCATCTGCCTTCCGGTTAACTTACTTCCGATAAGATGAGAGAACATTGTCATCTGCTTTTTCGAATCAATAATTCTAACCAGAGGCCGCAATTGAAATTCACTTATTTCATCAGTGAGAAGGAGTTTCCTTCGCATTTCGGAGGGAAGTTTGATCAGATTGAGAATCTGTGTTATTCGGGCTCTTGAATAGCCAAGCAGTTCTGAAAGTCGGCTCCTGTTCTCGCATAATCCGTTTCTGAGTAGTCCATCGAAGAGGAGAGCTTCTTCAGTGCAATTAATTATTGATTCATGCGCCAGGGGGATATGCACATTACTTAGGACAACAAGCGCTTTAATTGAAAGGGGTCTCTTTGCAAGCATCCGCCAGAAACTTCTATGATGAGCGAGCAGAGTATATCTCATGGACGCATTTTCTTCATCAGTTTCTTCGAAATCCTGCTCCTCTATAAGAATTGGCGGAACATATGGTTCCTTCTGATGGAATTCCAGGTCCCATTCGTCAGGAGGATCCATGAAACCAATCTGTTCCAGTTTTATCTCCTCAAGCAACATGTGCTCCAGCACTTCCCCGGATTCCCTCTTCTTTTCCATCACAATCCCCCTTCAGCAAACAGGAATTCATCAATCAAATCCGGATCATCTTCCATCCAGTTTATTCCTTCGATTCTTTTTAACATATTCTTCTGTCTTCGGATCAGGCGCCATGTATTAATGGAAATGGCTTCAACAATCTCATCTTCTGTAGAAATACTGCCATCCAGAAATGCGAGTACTTCACTGTATCCAATTGTCCGGCTTAGAGCACTGTTCCTTCCCCATCCGGCACTCAACAAAGTTTCCACTTCATCGATCAGCCCGGCATCCAGCATTTTCATCGCTCTCATCCGGATTCTCCGTCTGTGTTCATCCCGGGGAATAGAAATACCTGCTATAAGATACTTTTTCCTTTCAGAGGGATCTCCACCCTTCCTGAAGGTTGATGGAGGTTTTCCACTCTGGAAATAAATCTCCAGGGCTCTCTCCTGTCTTCTCTTATCGGTTTCTCCAATTTTATCCGCAAGTCCGGGATCAACTCGATGTAGAATCTCATTGAGGATACCAGGTCTCTCATTCTCCATTAATTTCAAACCTTCTCTGATCCCATCACACCTTGGCGGCATCTCATCAAGAGAACCTGTCAGAGCAAGGATATACAGCGCAGTTCCACCTGCTATTACCGGAACTGATCCTCTATTCTCTATCTGAATAATCAGTTCCTTTGCCCTGTCGACGAACTTTCCAGCTGAGAAAACCTCATCCGGATCGATCTGATCCAGCAAATGATGCGTAAGCTGAGATTGCTCCTCAAGTGATGGTTTAGCAGTCCCAATATCCATTCCTCTGTAAACCTGTCTTGAATCCGCGTTAATGATCTCAATGCTGTGCCTGTTCGAGAGTTCCAACAGTATCCTGGTTTTCCCGGAAGCTGTACACCCTGTCAGAACGGGGGTTAAAGGATTATCTGCCAAATCTTTCCTCCAGGTCTTCAAAGGAAATCTCGATAAGTGTAGGCCTGCCGTGAGGGCAGTGAAAGGGATCGGATGTTGAAAACAGCTGATCAACAAGATGCCTTGTCTCAACTGCGGAGAGTGAATCACCGAACTTTACAGCTCCCGCGCAGGCCGCGGCCGCCGCAACACGCTCCCGCAGAGGCATGTCCTCATTTTCGGGATTCTGGAGAGATTTAAGAATTTCCCGCAGGGCACTGATCCCGTGAAATGTGCCCGGGGGGACTGCGGTTAGAATGAGTGTATCATCTTCAACATGATATTCAAAACCAGCTCTGTTTAAAACCGCTCTATAGTCTTCCAGATGGTCGAGTTCCTCCCCATCAAGCTTCACGTTCTCAGGCAGCAGCAAGTTCTGTTGACCGGATTCAGAGTCATTTATGATTGAATTCATCACTGTCTCAAAGAGAATTCGCTCGTGTGCCGCATGCTGATCAATGAGAGCGATACCAGTATCGGTAGATGTGACCAGGTATGCCTTTCCGATCTGTACAATCGGAAAGGTTGATTCGGACCTGTCATACGGTTCAGTCGGCAGGGGTGATTGAAGCTCCATAGCAGTTCTGAACAGATCCTCAGAGAGGGAAGCAGTCTTCCCAGAAGTGATTCCCGATCTGCGAAAGCTTGATCCTGCCGGTGACAGCATCTCCTTCTTTCGAGAATCCAGCAGACCACCAAGCGCTGATTCAACCGCTGATCTGACCGATGAAGGTTCTCTGAACCTGACTTCCCTTTTTGCCGGATGAACATTCACATCCACTTCAGACGGTGGAAGCGTAACACTGCAGAACAACAGCGGATATCCGGCAGGCCCCGCAAGCATGGAATCAAGTGGTCCGGATACCAGACCTGTATAAACAAGTCTTCCATTTACAAGAATGTACTGGTGCGTTTTTCTGTTCCATCGATTATCCGGAAACCAGATCAGACTGACATCAGTTTCTCCGGAATTACCTTTTGATTCCACATGACGGTTCTCGCCAGGAATACCGTATCTTGAGCGTAGTCTATCTGGAATAGATTGCCCCGATGCCAGATAAAACAATTCCCTTCCGTTATGAATAAATCTGAATGAGACATCTGTTCTTGCCAGCGAGCAACCAGTGAGGTATTTCTCCACCCAGGATAGTTCAGTGGACTGTCTTCTTAGAAAACGTCTTCTTGCCGGTTGATTATAAAAAAGTCCTGAGGCGGTAATAGTTGTTCCCCTTGTTCTTGCAGCCGGAGAGACATCTCGGAGCTCCCCGCCTTCCATTCTCAACTTCCAGCCTTCAGAACCATCAGATGTAAGTATTGAGAAGTGAGTTACGGCTGCTATACTTGGAAGAGCTTCACCTCTGAACCCCAGGGTCATCAAACTGTCAAGATCAGTCCGTGAAGTGATTTTGCTGGTTGCATGCCGTTGTACAGACAAAAGAAGATCATGCCTGTTCATCCCTGAACCGTTATCTCGAACGGTAATTGATTTTCTTCCACCCTGTTCCAGCTCAACTGTTATCTCAGTCGCTCCAGCGTCCAGCGCATTCTCAAGAAGCTCCTTGACAACAGAGGCGGGGCGCTCAACAACTTCACCGGCAGAGATAAGGTTGATAACGCTATCGCTGAGAACACGTATACTGTTTTGCAGACCTGGCAAAGGTATCCTCTCGGAAATATTGGTGCCGGGAGAGGGACTTGAACCCTCACGCCCCAAAGGAGCAACGGATTTTAAGTCCGTTGTGTCTGCCAATTCCACCACCCCGGCAACAATGTCTGTTTGTTAACGCAGAATATAAGAAAGCATATATGGATAGGGTAGTACAAGCAACTGATGATTATCTGGAAATAAGTAATTTACCATGGATAATCAGGCGCTGCCTGTTCCGATGGAGTTTCCGACTTTTCCATATCGAAAAACCAGGATATTCGGACCATCGACGGGGTCCCACGTAGTGTAATTCCGATTGTATGCTTCTTCAATAATAGAATCAAACGTTTCATGAACGATTATTTGTATAGCACTTTTACCATACATGCATGCAACGGTCTCAGCACCCTCAAGGAAACATCCGGGGTGATCTGATGATCCTCCCAGAGGCGTGAAATCACACGAATGAGTCTTCATCATGAAGGATGCATCCCCGTTAGTGTAAATCTCTGCTCTAGCCTTCACCCATTCCATACCTTCAGAACACGTTCTGGGAAACTTCCATCCGCATGGAATATGCCCTGGACAGATCGCAAAATCCTTCCAGGACGCATCAATTTTCTTCACGCAGGCGCTGTGTTCCGGATTTTCCTTTGTCATAAGCATAAAACTGTTTACTCTTCTGAATCCCTGTGATTCCGATATAATGATGCTCTCGGAATTAAGGAAGTATGTTGAAAACTCCGCACAATCAGCTTCTCCGCTCTTGATTTTCCCCTTAGCAATCTCCAGCGCAGCATCGGCAAGCAGCCTTCCATAACCTTTTCCCCGGAAATCCATATGAACTCGGAGACCCTCAAGCCAGAGAACACGATCAGGCATCATGGTAATTCGAAAAGTTCCAATACCTCTTTTGTCAAGCAGACCAATATAAAAGCCGCCATCTTCTATCCATGAGGGAGCAAGGCTCTCAAGGTAATCATCTCCCTCCCATGTAGTTCTGGATATGGAAGAGATATCATTCATATCACTTAAGCGAGCATACCTGATGATTAATTCAGACAAAATTTCTCCTGTGAATCAGTTTTTTGAATCCGTTTCATTATATTACTTGCTGCTGCAAGACTACTTCGATTATAAAGAACAATAAATACTGCGTATGCAGATGATGGAACGGATGAAATAAATTGTCAAGGAAATATTCAATCGCAAAAGTTCGCAATATCGGAATCATGGCTCATATAGATGCCGGCAAAACAACTGTTTCCGAGAGAATCCTTTTCTATACAGGTAAATTGCACCGCATGGGGGAAGTACATGATGGTGCAGCAGTAATGGACTGGATGGAGCAGGAGCAGGAGCGAGGCATAACAATTACCAGCGCGGCAACTGCAACCGAGTGGCGAAAGCACATGATAAACCTCATCGATACACCAGGACATGTAGACTTTACTGTAGAAGTTGAACGCAGCCTTCGGGTACTCGACGGTGTTATCGCTTTGTTCTGCGCAGTTGGCGGAGTTGAGCCACAGTCTGAGACAGTCTGGAGACAGGCGGAAAAATATGCCGTACCCAGAATAGCGTTCGTCAACAAGATGGACAGACTGGGAGCGGATTTCTATGGTGTTGTCGACTCCATTCAAAAACATCTTGGAGCAAATGCAGTTCCTGTCACTATTCCCATCGGAAGAGAGGACAAATTCAGGGGCATAATTGACCTCGTCGATAACTGTGCTGTGTATTACGATAAATCTGACCGTGGAATGACCTGGCAAGAGGAACCTGTTCCGGAAGACATGATGGAAGAAGCAGAGAAATGGCGCAGAAATCTTATTGAAAAAACCAGCGAGTTTGATGAATCTCTGTTCGAAAAAGTCTGCAATGGCATTACGGTCACATCAGAGGAATTGAGTCTGGCTATAAGGAAAGCTACACATTCCCACACTGTCTGCCCGGTACTATGCGGAAGCGCTTATAGAAACATGGGTATTCAAAGGCTGCTTGATGCGGTTATCTCATATCTGCCGAGTCCTCTTGACCTCCCTCCTATCAGCGGTCAATGCATTGACGGCTCTCCCATCGAAAGAACGCCCAGGGATGATGGACGACTTGCCGCACTTGCTTTTAAAGTAGTGACTGACCGTCATGTAGGAAAATTGATCTATGTAAGAGTCTATTCAGGAACACTTGAATCGGGTTCCTATGTCTACAATTCATCCGTTGACAAGACTCAGAGAGCGGGAAGAATCCTCAGACTGCACGCCAACAAGAGAGAATCAGTGGATGCACTCTATACTGGAGAAATCGGCGCTGTAACAGGTCTTCCGGATTCATCAACTGGAGATACGATCTGCTGTAAGGAGAATCCAATCATTCTCGAAGCAATTGAATTTCCAGCACCTGTCCTCAGCGTGGCTGTCATGCTTGAACGCAGAAGCGACAGGGACAGACTATCCCGGGCTCTGGTGAAGCTTGCGGAAGAAGACCCTACATTTACCGTATCAACCGATTCAGAGACTTCAGAAACGATTATCTCGGGCATGGGAGAACTTCATCTTGAGATTATCCTGGACCGCCTGAAACGGGAATTCGATGTTAGTGTCACCACTTCACCGCCCAGAGTCGCATACAGAGAAGCCATCACTTCATCTGTTGATATCAACGAGAAACTTGTGAAGCAGAGCGGTGGAAAAGGACAGTATGCCCATGTAGTGATGACACTCAAACCCATGCCTGCCGGACACGGATTCGAATTCAGGAATAAAGTTACCGGCGGTAACATCCCGCGTGAATACATTCCTGCTGTCGAAAAGGGAATTGTAGACGCAATGAAGAAAGGTGTTCTTGCGGATTTCCCTGTTGTCGATGTCAGAGTCACTCTTCGAGACGGCTCCTTCCATGCAGTTGATTCATCGGAAATGGCTTTTAGAAGATGCGCTGCGACCGCATTCAGAAAAGCATTCATGAAGGGCAGTCCACAACTGCTGGAACCTATAATGAGTGTCGTCATAACAACACCGGAAGATTATTCGGGAAGTGTTACAGGAAGTGTCTACGATAAGCGTGGAAATATAAAAGCACTGGATATGCAGGGAAACGCTCAGATAATTAAAGCTCTCATACCTCTGTCCAGCATGTTTGGCTACGCAACTGATCTGAGAAACATGAGCCAGGGCAGAGCATCATTCACGATGCATTTTGAACATTACGAAGCTGTTCCATTCTTAATTGCGGAAGATGTACTTGCAGATATAAAAGCGAGAAAAAATCAATAATTAAGGGATTTCAGTTTCTCTATCAATCGCTTCAAGGCACGGGCTCGATGGCTGATGCGGTGTTTTTCCTCGGGAGAACACCGTGCAAATGTTTTATCCAGTTCATTTGGAAGGAATACAGGATCGTATCCGAATCCTCCATCTCCATCTCTTTCTTCAATTATTGTGCCTTCCACCTCACCCATCTCGCACATTTCTTCACCAAGTGGAGAAACAAAAGCAGCAGCTGTTCTGAATGATGCTTTCCTGTTTGTTTCGCAGAGCATTGTCCGCAGAAGTTTCTGGACATTGTCTTCGTAGGTACATTCAGAACCGCTGAACCGGGCAGCGTATATTCCAGGGGCTCCGCCAAGCACATCCACAAACAATCCAGTATCATCCGCGATGGATGCTATTCCAGTTCTTTCTGTTACATCTCTTGCTTTCAGCAGAGCGTTTTCTTCAAGGGTTATTCCGGTCTCCTCAATCGACCAGTCCGGCAGAATTTCCAATACGGAAACTACTTCAAACGGCTGATCCTCAAGAAGATGTCTCAGTTCACGCAGTTTGTCGGGATTTCCGGAAGCAAGCACAAGCTTCTTCACTCCGAAGTCGCTTCTCTCTGGATTGGCACTACAAATTCCAATATGGCACTCACTGCGTTCTCGGTCATACTGTTGACAGTCTCGATCGAAACCGTTCCACCCTCAGCTGATGCCTGCAGCTCGACCAGTTCTCCGGTTTCCGTAGCAACAACATTCATATCCATAATAGCGGCTGAATCCTCTTCGTAACAGAGATCAAGAAGAATGCGGTCATCAATAAATCCCAGGCTCAGACCGCTCACAAATCCTCTGAAGGGATCCTCTTTCATTTTACGCTCCACAATCTGCCGCTTGATAGCAAGGCGAAGAGCTACTGCCCCACCCACAATGGAAGCGACTCTTGTGCCGCCATCAGCCACCAGAACATCACAGTCTACGGTAATGGTTCGCTCACCCAGTCGCGCAAGATCAACTGACTGACGAAGGCTGCGGCCTATCAGGCGCTGAATCTCCTGGGTTCTCCCCTTTACGATTGCTCCACGGTCTCTTCTAATCCTGCGATTACCGCTTCCAGGCAACATTCCATACTCAGCTGTTATCCAACCGGTATTCTTGCCGGTCAGGAAAAAAGGAACCCTGTATTCAACCGAGGCCGAGCAAAGGACTATCGTTTCTCCCCACTTAATGAGAGCACTGCCATCGGGAGAAGCCTGGTAGCCTGTTTCAATTTCGATCTCTCTCAGTTCGTCGTCTTCTCGTCCATCAATTCGCATTTAATTCCTAACATCTAATCAGTGAATTTCACCTGAATTGTAAAATCAGTGGTGATCCCCAACTTCAACCTGGGTAACCAGAGGTATCGCCCGTCCAAGGAAACGCTGGGCTATCTCCTGGAACTTCAACGGTATGTCACTCACATAGAAATAGTTTACTCCTGAATCAGTATTTGATCTCAATTCTCCTTCATCCAGGATTTCAGCAACCGATGCAGCCGTGGATTCGGCTGAGTCAACCAGAGTGATATCATCTCCAAGGATATTTGATAGTGCCTGCTTCAGCAGCGGATAATGAGTACAGCCGAGTACCAGAGTATCAATTCCTTCGTGAATGAGCGGGGCGGTGTATTCCTCAAGGACTAGCCCTGTTATCCTGTGGTCAAGCCAACCCTCTTCAACCAGAGATACAAGCAGCGGAGTTGGTTGAGCTATTACTCTTTTCACTGAATCGAATGATTTAAGCGCTTTCTGATAAGCACCGCTGGAGATTGTACCCAGAGTTCCGATTACCCCAACAATTCCAGATCTGGTTACCTCTGATGCCGCACTGGCTCCAGGCTCAATGACACCTATAACTGGAACATCAGCAAATTCACTCAGCGCCGGAAGACTGACTGAAGAAGCTGTATTGCAGGCAGCTACCAGGAGCTTGACATCCTTCCCCAGCAGAAATTCCGCAGCTTCAATTGAGAAGCGGATTACGGTTTCAGGAGATTTCGATCCGTACGGTACTCGAGCCGTATCTCCAAAATAGACTACCGATTCGTTCGGAAGCAGATCGTTTATCGCCCTTACAACTGTAAGTCCACCAACTCCCGAATCGAAAACTCCAATTTTACCGGAATTCACTGTCTGAACACTCCTTTGACTCCCCTTAGAGGTATACCCTCCGGATATGATGCAAGGATGTTACCTGCCGCAAGAGGAAAAAGACGGGTAAAGCAGATGAATCTGCTCTCAATTGTAAGTTTCAGACCGCTGAGATCGGCTTCAGACGGCAGATCAACATATATCGTATCGAGTTTGGTGAAAACATAGACACGATCGATAATCTCACTTTCCATTCCGGATTCCTCAGCCCACTTCCTTATCAGAAATTGAGCTTCAAGCGGTTTGTAAGCGGGATTGGGAGCAGTCGGAAGGGAATCAATCACTACATCCGATGATTCCGTTACATAAATAGAGCATGGTGTCAGTGGCCAGGATGCTTCAGGTCCCTCAGGAAGGGCTTCTATCTCAGGCAGTGTGAATCTGTCCCCCTCATCCCAGAGACTATCCGGAGTGATAAGATATCCTTCATCTTGAACTGCATCGATATCAACCTGCTCAAATCCGACGGATTTGTTTAACATCTTCATTCCGAAACCCACTATAACGGAGATCAGTATAACTAAGCCTATAATAATTCCAAGGCGAATCAGAATGAATCTACGCTCTGGACTATTCAATCTGAACATCTGTATCCCTCCATCATTGTTCTTCTGCAAAATTCAGAACAGCATCTACAATAGCTTCCGCAGCGGCAAGACGGAAGCCCAGTGTTTTCAGTATCCGTTCTTCTTCCGGATTAGAGATAAACGCGACTTCTACAAGTACAGAAGGCATGAGAGCACCCCGAAGGACATAGAAACCGGCCTGTTTTACACCGCGGTTTGTATTGATAGGGAACATTTCCCTCAAACTGGCCTGAATTGCCACTGCCAGGGAACTGCTTCTTTCCAGATATATGTTCTGTGCGATATCAGCGAGAAGAAAAGCAAGGGGATCATCGAAAACTGTATCATTGATTTCATCATATTCTATTACACTGTTCTCAAGCATCTCTACAGCTCTACTGTCATCGTTCCTGGCGCGGGATAGAAAGAATGTCTCGAAACCGTTTGCAGCAGATCTTGTGCTAGCGTTGCAATGGATTGAGATGAATAGATCCGCTCTTCTTTCATTTGCCAGCCTGGTTCTCGCACCA
>JAUWJE010000123.1 GCA_030607835.1 Candidatus Fermentibacterota bacterium
GCATCCATGAGGATTTGTGCTATTTCGGGTCGCGTGAATTCAGGTGGCGGCATTTTTCCTTCAATCAACATTGCTCTGACTTTCTTTCCTGAGAGAAATACATGGTGTTCACTGCTATGAGCACATGTCTTCAGGGTTGCCATTCCACCGCATTTCACGCAGAAGAAAGCATGTTCGAACTTCAGCGGTACAATTCCGAGTTGATCCGGATCGAACCTGTCAAAGATCATCTGAGCATCGTAAGTTCCGTAGAAACTGCCAACACCAGCATGATCTCTCCCCACAATAAAATGGCTGCATCCGTAATTCTTCCTTAGAATGGCATGAAAGACTGCCTCTCTCGGCCCGGCATACCTCATTGCCGCTGGAAACACGCTCATTGCGACCCTTGTCGAGGGATAGTAATCCTTCAGAATTTCTTTGTAGCAGTGCATTCTTACATCAGCCGGTATGTCTCCCGATTGTGTCTCACCGACAAGCGGATGAAGAAGAAGACCGTCAACTATCTCCATGGCGCATTTCTGGATATACTCGTGAGCGCGGTGTATGGGATTCCTCGTCTGGAATGCGACAACTGTTTTCCAGCCTCTTGCACGGAAAAGAACCCTGGTTTCTTTGGGATCCAGCCGATACTCCGGAAAGCTCTCGAATTCTCTGCGTCTGATAGAACGTACTTTACCACCAATGTAAGTTCCGGAAAGGCTGTTCAGATATGCTACTCCTGGATGTGAGTCATCAGTAGTATCAAGTGTGCTTTCGGCTTCAGCAGTAAGATCCGCTTCAAACACATCCTCTATCTGCATATCACCCCAGATCAATCCATGTTCGTCCCTGAGCCCTACATAATCACCTTTCGTGACTTTAGGATCGTCCGGTTTTCTGGAGAAAACAACTGGAAGGGACCAGATAGGTCCTGAAGAAAGATGCATAAGATCGACAACGGACATGTAGTCATCCCTGCACATGAATCCCTCGAGGGGGCTCATAGCTCCGTTCCCGATCATCTCCAGATCGTTCTTCTCTCTGGCGTTCAAGGTCAGGAGGATTCCATTCTCTACCTGACGGATGATCTGCTCTGCATATTTTCCTTCAAATTGCCTGTCTGTCAGTCTTCCACCGTGTGGAGATACAAGCATCTTTTTCGCCTCTCATTCCATATATGATAAATTCAGCTTATTGAACTTGAATAAGTCGCAGAAATATATCTCAGAGTTACATTTCATGCTACCTCAATTGAATACTGCGCGACTGGTCAGGAACTGTGAACTTCTCTATTGTTCAAAAACGACGGAAAGGATTCGTTTATGACTAATCTTCCAATAAAGGTTGATAATCTGGAGAAAACTTTCAGGAAATCCCTGGGGTTCTCCAGTTTTAAAGCCGTTGATTCATTAAGCTTCCATGTTGAAAAGGGAGAAATACTTGGATTTCTGGGTCCTAACGGCGCAGGAAAAACAACCACAATCAAGTGTATTCTCGGATTACTCAAACCCTCCTCCGGAAGTGTACTGCTCTGGAATGATCACCCCGCATCCAAGAATGTAAGAACAAAAATCGGTTACGTACCGGAAAATCCGGATTATGAGGACATTTTCACACCGATTGAATTCATGACGATGTTTGCTTCAATGCGAAGAATAGATATGAGAAAAGATCAGATGATTTCCATACTCGGAAGAGTTGGACTTGAAGCATGGGCTAATGTTCGTATAAATAATTTCTCCAAGGGCATGAAACAGCGCATGAGCCTCGCTCTCGCTCTTCAGTCTCAACCGGATCTCCTTATCATGGATGAACCAACCGGTGGTCTTGATCCTGCGGCAAGGAAGGAATTTCGCGATGTAATACTTGAAGAGAATCAGCGCGGTGCTTCAATATTTCTCTCTTCACATCTGCTTTCCGAAGTCGAGACTATCTGTGATCGAGCTGTAATACTGGCAAACGGAAGAAAAGTGACAGAAGGTAATCTTGATGATCTGTTGAGAACAGAGGATCTGTTCAGCATTTCATTCACAGTGCCCGGTACCGATTCAGATATACTTGAGAGAAAAAGTGTTAATGCTGCCGATCTGCAGAAGACGATTGACGAATTGAGGCAGAATGGGCAAAATATCCTGGAAGTAAAACCGGTATACAGAAGTCTCGAGGAAGTTTTCCTCTCCGCAACCAGGGGAGGAAATTTGTGAAACCGGTAATGACCTTTGCTCTTATGACGCTCAGAAGCCTCCTTCGAAGAAGGACAATCTGGGGCATCAGTATTGTCATCCTGCTTGCCCTATTCGGTATAGGACAGATTCCTGGATATGATGTTTCAAATGAAGGTAGATTTATTCTGGATTTTGGCCTGTTCGGTCTTGAAATAGGTGCTCTTCTCCTTGCCATCGGGCTGGCAGCCAATATCTATCCAAGAGACAGGGAACAGAAGACAGTAATGCCCCTTATTGCCATACCTCTCTCACGCGGACAGTATCTGATGGGACGGTTTATCGGTGCTGCAATGGTTCAGGCAGCCGCTATGCTTGTCGGTTGCATCGGGCTGATGGTTATACTCCTTCTGAACGGACATCCCATTCCAGCGGATCTCTTCCCTGCAACATGTCTACTTCTGGTGGAAGGATGGTTCCTTCTTGCTGTAGTATTCTTTTTCAGTTTCTGGACCTCTCCCCCGCTTAATGCGCCATTAACCGTTCTGCTGTTCATATTGTCACAGATGTCTGTTTCAGGATTTATCAGTATTCTTCCAGGAGCAGAGGGTTTTATGCGTTTCCTCCGGCTACTGCTGCCTCACATGGATGTATTCCATATAAAAGACCCGATTGCTCATGGAGTGGGTATTCCTGGTGTTTATTTTCTTCTTGCTGCGCTCTACGGACTGGCATACATGTCATTCATGCTTTCGATCGCGCTAGCGGTGTTCAGAAGCAGGGATCTTAAATGAAGTATCTCTCGTTGATAGTACTACTTGCACTGATTACTCTTACGGGATGCAGGGCAGACTACGACATAGAAGAAGTCGCTCCGCCTGAACATCTCGCTGAAACACATGAACACGATCATGTGCATACAGAAACAGAAGATCATCACGAACATGATGATGAAGAATGTTCCATATGCGCCGAGACGCATGATCAGGAACATGTTCACGAACATGATGATGATGCGATATCAGCCAGCGACAGACATGTGCACGAAGCAGGAGAAAGAAACCACGGAACAGAGTGGTTCTTCAATCAACCCTGGGCCGCAAGATTCATCTGGAGTAAAATGATAAGGGATATTGTCATCCTTACTGTTCTTGCCGCTATTATCCTGCTGGCATCCCGGTTCCGATTAAGGAAAAAGCGTTGAAGGGCAGAACTGTCCCGTTTATCGCCGCAGTCATATTTCTGACTATCGCAGTTTACTCCGGAAGACTTGCCAGTCAGGCTGCCCTGTCCGGTAACATCGCTACAGAAGCCGTATCGAAAGGTATCGGACAGATTGGAAGCTTCCTTGCAGACATTCTCTGGCTGCAACTCGACCAGTATCACCACATCTGGATGTATCAGGGAAACGAATGGATGACAGCTACAGATTATCTACCTCAGCTTTGGCTCATTATCAAACTGGATCCGACTTTCGCGGAAGCGTATATAGATGGTGGCTATCATTTAGCGATTAATCTTGATCAAAAATACGAGGGAATCAGACTTCTTCAGGAAGGCGTAAAACAATGCCCTGAGAACGAGCTTGTTCTATGGGAGTACGCTGTAGTTCTCTGGGAATCGGAATATTACAGTCCAAGAGAGACAGAAGAAGCCACATGGCAGTACCTCAGGATTGTACGAGATAAGCGCGGTCTAATTGAAGATCGCTGGAATGAAGGAAACGCTTATATGCTGCTTGAAAAAGCGTTTGAACAGGACAGCCTGAGACGAAACAACCTTGAGATATCAAGACGTTATTCCAACCGAAGCAGTTTTGTCAGACGAGCACGAGGACAAGGTATCTGGACTACAGAACACTGATTTCCCTGCAAGATATCACTTCTTCTGCTTATACGTACTCTGTATATCATAGTGATTCAGCTGCCACCGCGTCCGGGAACCAATAAGCAACCCCGGAGCAGTCTAGAAGAAACTCCTCCGGGGTAATATCCGTTAAAGGTGTCGCTGTTATATCCCAGACTTGATTGCACCCCAGGTCGTTTGATCCAGTGCTAATACGGAGAAGGAGACCGAATTGATACCTGCGGCCTCGTTCAATGATATGCTGCCACAACCAGGTGCCACCAGGTTCGTCTCGCTGTAGCGCAGTTCATATGATCCAGCGGGAATTTCAGTAAAGTCGAATGACTCCTCAATTGGACCAAAACCCGAGGCTTCAGTGATCGAAAAGCTGCCTACAACTGTTCCATCGATTTCGAACTCGAAATCGCAGTGACCTCCACCATTGAGGGAGTTGTAGATAAGGGTGAGGGAGATCTCGACATGGTCGCTAGCCTCTGTCGTTACGTAAGTACCGAATACGGTATCTCCAACGTGCCACCAGTATGGATAGCTCTGCACCGACCAGGTGTCAGCAGAGGTGGGGAAATCGAAGTCTTCCGCTCCGTATGACTGGTACGGAGCGATAGAGTGGTTATAAAAATCCTCTGCCGGCAGGAAGCAATTATCGTCACCAGGTCCTGCTGTGTGCGCAAAAGTAGCACTCACTGTTCCGAGCAGTAGAAGTAAAAGCAGAACAAACGTGTTCTTTAGCATCTTAGCACCCCCTCTTGTTTGATAACCGTTCAGAACCCAGGTATCAAGCTTCAACTGTAACATCGTTCGAAAACATGATCTAATATATCATTAAACCTGGAACGATCATCTGTTTTCTAGAAAACACATTATAATGGACATGCTCTGAATCTGCCAACTATTGAAAAGGATTCCGCTTTTCACTCATCCTGCCATTCATCCACTTCCGCTTCAAAACCTATGAACCAGCGCTGCTTGGTTGGAGCGGGATGGAAGTGGAGCCACAATTCGTCGGGTATATACACAGACGTCCCGCAATGCTCGCACTTTACAGATCTCTCATCACCGCGTACTTTAAATGAGGCGCCGCACTGCGAACAGGTGAAAGAGATAGGAGCCTTTCCACTGTCTGCGCCATGTTTCGCTGACTGATTCTTCTGAGCGCCAACGATGAGCGAAGCTCCCTCGAAAACCTTATCGAACCAGACCGGAGCAGTAAGAACTGCCGTTTCCGTGCCACAGTCAGAGCAGGTTATGAAATTACCACCCGTATACTCATTCACAATGTCGAAATCACGCTTGCATCCAGAGCAGTAGGGGTGCAGACGCCCGTAGTACAGAGAAGTGTTGAATGTTCCCCAGATAACACTTCTGCTCCCCTCTCCCTCTTCCATATCGTCAGCAAGCTCATCCCGTACGTCCTCCAGCAGGTCTGCCCATATCTCGTGACTCAACTGAATGTCCTCACCACAGTGGGGACATGTAAACTCTGTGAACGGTCCGTTGACCACCACCGGCCCATCGCACCGGGGACACTCGATGCTCATCTCCAGCATACACCATACGGCTTCTTTCATTCTTTCCTCTTCATCCTGGTTCCCGCCTTCTGCCCTTTTAATAGCCTGCCTTTCGAGCACTATTTCGGATTCCGCATGCTCTCTGGAGGATGGAAGGTTGTGTATCTCCGTCATCAGCATGGCAGTCTTTAGATCGCGCTTAGAATAGTAAGGCGTCAGAACGAGCTTCCTTCCACCCACTTCAAGAACAAGACGCTCTGTAACAGTGCCGCGCCATATTGATGTTATTTCAGGGAATATTCCTGATATCTCCCATGAAGGGATTGTTTTATTGATGGTCCGGAAGCAGGAATGGTATTTATAGATCAGATTCGGCCAGTCCAGCCACACTTTTACGGAACATGTCTTCAGCAAATGGTACAGGAGTATTAATGCGATTATCGAGACCACCAGCGTCACGACGGGTGAGTAAGGTCGTACGAAAATCCAGACCGTTGCGCAAAGTGCCAGGAAGATGCTTTTGACGAGAATGGATTTCAAAAGGCTATACCTGTATATCAGACGGGGTGCTGGACGGGCGACCCGATGCAGTATATCCCCCGATTTCTTACTCATCTTCCATGTACTCGCAGATCACGAACCAGCGTCTCTTCCGTTTTCCGGAATGAAAGCGCAACCATAGAATATCAGGCAGATATACCTGACCATCGCAGTATTTGCATTCAACGAACCTAGTGCTTCCATCGACTTCGAGTAGAGCTGCGCATGTGGGGCAGGAGATTGCTAACGGTTTCA
>JAUWJE010000152.1 GCA_030607835.1 Candidatus Fermentibacterota bacterium
CATTTTGGAATCAGGAGAGAACCTTGCCCCAGGTTGATCGCAGGGGAAGTAGGTTATCTGATTGCCGGTATAAAGACCGTAGAGAATGTTCGCTCGGGTGATACAGTAACCTTGAGTTCGAATCCTGCGGATAAACCGCTCAAGGGATATGAGGAGGTTAAGCCTGTTGTTTTCTCATCCCTCTTTCCGGTTTCATCCGAGGATTATGAGGATCTTTCCTCCGCGCTGGAGCGTCTTAAACTGAACGATGCCTCTCTTATATATGAAAAGGTTTCTTCTCCCGGACTTGGTTTTGGTTTCAGATGCGGTTTTATGGGACTTCTCCATCTGGAAGTAATACAGGAAAGACTTGAACGGGAATTCGGGCTCTCTCTGGTTCTGACAGCACCTACTGTGCTCTACAGAATCACTCTGAGCAATGGTGAAACAGTCAGCGTGGACAACCCTAACCTCTATCCTGATCCCGCAACAATAGATTTCGCCGAGGAACCGATCATTAGAGCATCCATTATCATGCCTGACCGATACATTGGCCCCGTAACCCAGCTACTCCTGGACAGACGTGGAGAGAACTACTCTAATCTCTACGTTGGCAAGGAACGTGTCGAGATCAAGGCAGACCTTCCTCTGGGAGAAGTCGTGTACGATTTCTACGATAAACTCAAATCCGTGACACAGGGATACGGATCCTTCGATTATGAACCACATGGATACAGACGCAGTGACCTTGTAAAGGTTGACATACTCGTGAACCATGAAAAGGTTGACGCTCTGTCAATGCTTGTGCACCGTGACAGGGCTCGACCCTGGGCGGTCAACGCATGCAAGAATCTGAGGGATGAAATACCGCGACAGCAGTTCAAGATACCCATTCAGGGTGCAATAGGTGGGCAGATTATTTCCAGGGAGACGATTACGGCCCTCAGAAAAGATGTCACCGCAAAATGCTACGGTGGGGATATCACACGTAAGCGGAAACTCCTTGAGAAACAGAAAGCCGGCAAAAAACGCATGAAAATGGTCGGCAGTGTTGCGATTCCACAGAAAGCTTTCCTCGCTGTTCTCCGCCGGGAGGACTAGTCTTTGCTCCATCTTCTTCATTAGAGTTAGCTTAACTGAAGGAGGAAGATATGAGTAGTAATTTTTCAAATATTGCTCCATGCGGTTTGAACTGCGGAATATGTGATATCCATCTTGCGCCTGGAACTCCCGAATCAGCCGAGCACATAGCAAAATGGATAAGGGAGAACCACGATCCTGAATGCACAGCGGAGATGATTCACTGCGCAGGATGCCCCGGCGACAGGGAGGACCACTGGTCACCTGATTGCTGGATACTGATATGCTGTGTGGATGATCACAACTTGAGATACTGCAGTGAATGCACTGATTTTCCGTGCAGGAAGCTTGAAGAGTGGGCTTCTCAATCTGAGAAATACGGGCAGGCTCTGGAGAATCTTCATAGTATGCAGACATGAAAGAGGGTACATGAAATACTTATTATCAATCATTTTTCTCCTGGTGACTGCAGCGACTTCTTCCGGTACTATTGAAATACTGTCAGAGAGATACTATCCGATAGACCTGTCTTTGAGTCCGATTCGGATCGAAGGTTATCAACTCCTTGAATCTGGAGGAACACGAATCAGCGTCATCGAAGGCTCATACTGCCAAAGCAACTCGTGGATAATCGAAACCGATTCACTCGGTAATACAGTATCCATTGATGTTGATTCCGTGTATAACCTGCCAAGTCTGAGCATGGCGGAATTCCCCGGAGCGAATGAGAGGTGGATGGTTGCAGAAGATGAACACGGTGATACACTCTGGAAGTGTCCCCTGGAGGGAACAGATATTTTATATTTCGATCAACCAATGATAATAGAACTCCCGGATGGGGGATATCTGGTCGAATGCAGACCTGACTGTCAGACAAACGTGACGGACATCCAGAGAAATTCAATCGATGGCGAGATGCTGTGGCATCTCTCACTCGGAACCAATTATCTGCTTGATCTCCCTGAACCTGATGGTGAGGTCTATCCATTCGTGGAATGCATGAGAGAGACTTCCAGCGGGGATTTGCTGATAGGGGGCAGTGTTTCGCAATGGCTTACCTCGGCTGACGCATGCTTTGTTACCCTTATTGATGGCTCCAACGGTAAGGCTGTCTGGAAAACGCTTGAATATGCCCTCGGAGAAGCAAGAATTCTTGATGTTATTGAGACAGTATCCGGTTACATCGTTGCGGTAGGAGAAACAGCAGAGAGTGTTTCTCCCCAAAATCAGAGTTATTGTTTCTGGGGTGCAAAACAACCTCTACTCATTGTTCTTGATGACGAAGGAACACTTCTGAACCTGGAAGCGTTCAATCTTGAAAAAATGGACTCATTCAAGTCGATCATTGAATTGGAGGAACATTCGACTGATGGAAACGAATTCCTGATCGCAGGCGTTGATTCCTCTACGTGTGAATTGGTACTTGTCAGAGTTTGTCTGACCAATATAGAATGACTGATCATACCGGAATTGTCACTGTCCGGGCTTATGCCGAGTTGAATGACTTCCTTCCAAAAAAATGGCGTCAGAGAGAATTCACCTATCCATTGAACGGTGGGTTCTCTTTAAAACATCTCATTGAATCAGCGGGAATACCGCATACCGAGATAGAGATAATCCTCCTTAATGGCAAATCAGTTGATTTCAATTGCATAGTTAAGCCTGGAGACAGAATCAGTGTTTATCCGGTATTCGAGAGTCTTGATATAACTCCACTGTTAAGACTTCGACCCGAACCACTCCGGAAAACTCGATTTGTACTCGATGTGCATCTTGGGAAGCTGGCTCTTATCCTTCGCCTTCTTGGATTTGATGCCGGGTTTCCCGGAAACATTCCGGACGAAGAGCTTGCGGAAATATCAGCAGGGGAGGGGAGAATTCTACTGACCAGGGATACAATGCTTTTAAAAAGAAGCATAGTAACACATGGATGCTATCTCCACAGCCAGGATCCTGAAGAACAAGCTCATGAAATTCTTGAAAGACTCGATCTGAGGGAGAGCATAAAACCATTCACAAGGTGTCTTGATTGTGGAGCATTCCTGGAAACTGTAGATAAAAAGGAAATCATAAACCGGCTTGAGCCGCTGACAAAGGAATACTACAACGAGTTCAAGAGATGCAGTCAATGTCACAAGATCTACTGGAAGGGCAGCCACTTCGAATCAATAATGGGGCTTCTTCAACGACTCGGAGTGAACCAAATGGGTGATAAGGATTGATATGAATTCCACCGGTCTCTACGTCCATATACCATTCTGCGTAAAGAAGTGTTCTTACTGTTCATTCTACTCCATCGAATGTGATGAGATGCTTGTGACCAGGTTCCGCTCTATGCTCTGTGCTGAAATGGAGCGGAAAGCCGCAGGAGTCAATATTGGAACGGTATATGCCGGTGGAGGGACACCAACCATTTTGCCTCCTGAGTTCTGGAGCGGATTCCTCAGTACTCTCGATGAAATTGCCGATACATCAGATGTTCTTGAAATAACAATTGAAACAAATCCAGGGGCGGTACTACCGGAAGCTCTTGCGGAATTCAGAAAGGCTGGTTTCAATAGACTGAGCATAGGGATACAGTCCTTCGATTCCCGTGAACTTGAAACATTGAGCAGAATTCACAGCCCGGATCAGGCAATTATCACTTTCAACCATGCTCGTGATGCAGGATTTCAGAATATTGGAATTGATCTCATATACGGGATTCCAGGCCAGACTCCGGATAACTGGCAAAGTAACCTTAAGAAAGCTATTGAGCTATCGCCTGAGCACATCTCCTGTTACGAGTTGTCTATTGAAAATGGCACACCGATTGCTGACCTCGTCAATAACGGGGAATTATCGAAACCAACAGAGGAGCATTGCAGGGAAATGTACTTCTTGGCGGATGAATACCTGAAAGCAGCCGGGTACTTGCATTATGAAGTATCAAATTATGCAAGAGTTGATGAGAACATTTCCAGACATAACAGTTCGTACTGGAACAGAACTCCGTACATCGGACTTGGGCCATCAGCACACAGCTTCGATGGAAGAAGAACCAGGAGCTGGAATGTATGCGAGATTGATGAATATCTCAGTCTGATTGAGCATGATAGATCCCCTGTTGAGGAAACCGAGGAACTCGATTCACAGGAGATAGCCCTTGAAATGTTGATGCTCGGTCTTCGCTGGCAGGCTGGAGTAGATATAGAAGAGATCGAAATGAAAACGGGCTTACGGATGAACGAACAGTATCTTGACCGGATGATCGGATCGGGACGGATACAGGTTTCGGATTCACGAATTCTGCCGACAACAGAGGGCATGCTCTTTGCCGATGGTGACGCGGCAAATCTCATAGAGGTTTCAGAAGTTTGACTAATATGTATTGGAATTACATAATTGCGTTCTCCGGTGCCCCCGTAGCTCAGCAGGATAGAGCGGCGGTTTCCTAAACCGTAGGCCACAGGTTCGAATCCTGTCGGGGGCACCAACGAAATGAGTGCCACCCACTAATAAAACGACTTGGCTTCTCCATAGGAAAGGCACCGCTTATGAAGGCAATGATACTGAACAGAGTCTGTGATCTGCGCGAGAATCATGAACCTCTTGAGCTTGTCGATATGCCTGTTCCAGGAATATCTGATGATGAAATCCTGCTGAAAGTATCTGTTTGCGGGGTCTGTCATACTGAACTTGATGAGATTGAGGGTAGAACACCTCCCGCAAATTATCCTGTAATTCCCGGGCATCAGGTAGTTGGCAGAATCATCGAGATTGGCAAAGGTGTAACTGAGCATTCAGCAGGTGACCGGGTTGGTGTTGGCTGGATCTATTCATCGTGCTCCGTTTGCGAATACTGTTTAAATGGATTTGAGAACCTGTGTCCAGAGTTCATGGCAACCGGGAGAGATGATGATGGTGGCTATGCTGAGTATATGCGAGTGTCTGCTGCTTCGGCGTACTCAATTCCTCAGATTTTCTCTGATATTGAGGCCGCACCCCTACTCTGCGCTGGCGCGATTGGTTACAGATCTCTCAACCTGACAGAACTGAAGAATGGCCAGCGATTGGGTCTTACCGGTTTCGGCGGGTCGGGACACCTTGTTCTTCAAATGGTACACCACTTGTATCCGGATTCGGAAGTCTACGTATTCGCGCGGAATCCATCTGAGCGAAGTTTTGCTCTCGAGCTGGGAGCGGTATGGGCAGGTGATACGGCTGATCGATCACCTGAGAAACTGCACAGCATCATTGATACTACGCCTGTATGGAAGCCAGTTTTGGAAGCGCTTGGAAATCTTGTCCCCGGAGGAAGACTTGTTATCAATGCCATTCGTAAGGAGGAGTCAGACAGGGAATCTCTTCTGAAACTCGATTACATCGAACATCGCTGGATGGAAAAGCAGATA
>JAUWJE010000199.1 GCA_030607835.1 Candidatus Fermentibacterota bacterium
GCATGAATGTTCTTAAGTATATTCCCGTTTGGATAATGATCCACGGATCAATGCATCGGCATACTGCTGCGTGTCCCCGAAAAAAGATCAGCACTCAGATCTGAACGGGAGTTTTTTGAATTTGAAGAATAGAAAATATTACGGATGTGAAGAATATGAATAGCAATCCCTATGAAATTCTGGGTGTTTCAGGGAACGCTGATCAGGATACTATAAAAAGCGCGTACAGAAAACTGGCCCTTAAGTATCACCCTGATAGAAATCCCGGTGATCACAGAGCAGAAGAGAAATTCAAAGAGATAACCAAGGCTTATGAGATTCTCAGTGACCCGCGGAAGCGACAGGCTTTCGACAGAACCGGATCCTGGGATGGTATGCCGAACATGTCGGAATTCTTCACCGGCTTCGGTATGGATGACGCTCTGAGAGCATTTCAGGATATTTTCGGTTTTAGCAGATCCCGGGGACCCTCTCCAGGAGCGGATATCAGTTTCGATGTTGATCTAGATTTGAAAGATGTCGTGAATGGAACCGACAGGGAAATTAGAATCAAACGCATGGAGCATTGCAGAATATGCGATGGAACAGGCGCTGATCCATCGGAGGGTCTGGAAACCTGCAGCAATTGCGGAGGACAGGGAAGGGTAAGAACTATAAGAAGAACTCTTCTTGGAGCCATGCAATCTGTGGAAATTTGTCCATCCTGTAATGGGCGCGGAAAAGTCCCAAAGAAGGTTTGCCCCGCCTGCAAGGGATCGAGGCTTGAGTCCAGAGAGAGAAAAGTAGTTGTCGATCTTCCCGCAGGGATATCGACCGGACATTATATCCGGCTGCGTGGGCAGGGGCATTTTCCAGAGAAAGATGGTCCACCAGGGGATTTGATCCCGAGAATAAGGAAAATTGACTATGGGAAATTCATCAGAGAAGGTGATGATCTGGTTTACAGAACACTGATTTCGTTTCCGGACGCAGCACTCGGAACGGAAATAACAATACCCGCTATTGAAGATGAATCAAGGAAGATCAAGATTCCCGCCGGTGTACAACCAGGTGAGAAGCTGATTCTCAGAAAGAAGGGCATCAGGAGACTGAAGGGATTCGGCAGAGGAGATCTGATAGTGATTGCAGACGTATATGTACCTGAGCAGCTATCCAGGAAGGAGAAAAAAACTCTCGAGGAGCTGAGTAATTCAAAACACTTCATTTCATCATGACAGTTCCCGGAGTGTTGTTACAATGAACAACTCTCTCCTGCGTCTTGAATATCATCTTGTACTCAAGGAGATCGCCAATCGAGCGATCAGCGGCATCGGTCAGGAAAAAGTAGAAGCACTGCGGCCGGGATGGAATTCAGAAACATCTTTAAAACTTCAGGCTGAGACCGAATGCGCAGCTGATCTTCTTGAACAGGGTATACACCCTCCAGCGGGAAGCCTTGACGAACTAAAAGAAATCACCGATTCAATCGATTCGGGGATTATCATCCTCAGTCCTCTTCAACTCAGAGACACAGGTAATATCCTCAGAGAAATGGATCAATTCGTTCAGTCTCTTGAGAAGACTGCGATTGAAGACGAAAGATTACTCGCCCTTCAGAGTTATTGCAACCGTATCCCCCGCCTTTCGAAATTATCCGGAAGATTACTGAAAATAACCACTCCGGATGGGGATCTTTCCCCCGGCGCTTCCCCGGAACTGACTCGTCTGACCAAGACAGTTGACAGGCTTGAACGGAATCTGTCAAAGCGGATAAACAAGATTTCAGCCGCTCTGTCACAGTCGAATGTCATTCGAGATTCTCCTCCCACTCTGAGGGATGGACGATACGTGCTTCCGGTGATCTCAGCAAGAAAAGGTGAGGTCAGAGGAATCATTCATGATCGTTCTGAATCGGGTGAGACAGTTTTTATTGAACCATCTCAACTTGTTGAGGACGGAAATTCACTCAGGGAAGCACTGCTTGACCTGGACTTTGAAAGAAGAAAAATCCTCAGAGAGGCATCACTCGCTGTAAGAGAGCAATCGGATGAACTGAAAACGGGAATAGAGGCTGTTTCCGCTCTTGATGCCATTTTTGCGCGGGTTTCGTATCACAAAGAGATGAAAACCATGTTCCCGTCCGATGGAGTACTTTCTTTGCTCCGCCTGAGGCATCCTCTCATTTCACCTGAGGAGGTAATTGAGAATGATGTAAGGCTGCCGGAAGACTGGAAGGTTCTCATAGTTAGTGGTCCCAATGCGGGTGGGAAAAGCGTTCTACTGAAGGCAATCGGCCTTGCAGTTATCTGTACACAATCGGGTATCGGAGCATGCGTATCCTATGGTTCTACATTACCGTTCTTCAACAGGATTCACGTTTCTATCGGAGATCAGCAATCCATTGCGAATCATCAGAGTACATATTCCGCGCGATTGCGGGAGCAGCTGGATATGCTGAATGATCATAGACCTGGTGGATTTATACTTATAGATGAACCCTCAGCAGGTACAGATCCACTTACCGGTGCTGCTCTGGCTGCTTCTCTACTTGATTATCTTGCTGATGCGGACAACAGGCTTGTTGTCACAACACATCAGGGGCAGCTTAAAAGCCTCGCTCAGGGAAAACCCGGATTTTACAATGGCAGCATGAATTTTCACGAGGACACTCTTGAGCCTGACTACACTTTTACCTATGGAATTCCTGGATCTTCTTTTACGCTGGAGATTGCCAGAAAAATGAACTTTCCAGCCGATATTCTTGCAAAAGCTGAGACACTTTCCGGGGATTCATTCAAACTTGACAGGATGCTCGAAGAGATTGCATCGATAAGGAGTGAGATTCAGAAGAGATCGGAGGAGCTCGATCGCGAGCAGAAGGAAGACAAAATTGTCAGGGAACGTCAGAATATGGAGCTGGAATCCTCCAGGATGGAGCTTTTCCGAACAAAGAATAGAATTGAAGAGCAATCGAGAGAGTGGGAGCGTTCAATCAATTCGAAGGCGGATGCTCTGCTCGCAAGACTGGCAAAAACTGAAATGCCAGAGGAGAGGCGAAGGATCAGATCGGAAATCCGGGAGATTGCCGTGTCCACATCAGGCACCACTTTGAAGGATGAAGGTAAGAAATCCCCGGACAAGCATATAGTACAGGGTGGATGGGTGACGGTGAGTGGATGGAGCGGAAAGGGCAGAATCGAAGAACTGGGAAAAGACTACGCGGTTGTGATACTGGGTAATCTCCGGTTGAAGAAGTCGCTTTCAGATCTTGAGGCTGCTGTTCCACCGGAGGAGAAACCGGTATCCTCAGACTGGAGTGTGCCAGTTCAGACCAGGATTGAACTTAATCTTCGAGGTATGTCCGCTGATGAAGCTCTTGCTGAGCTTGACCTGGCTCTTGACGACAGCATCGTTGCAGGTATTCCGCAAATTCGCGTAATTCACGGCAAGGGAAAAGGCATTCTCATGCGAGCGGTTGTTTCTATCGCGAAGAACGATAAGAGAGTTGCGTCTTTCAGACAGGGAAGACCGTCAGAAGGTGGAACAGGTGTTACTATCATATTTCTAAACGTTCCGAAGGAATCATAATGCCCTCCGGTAGAGGTTACTTCTCAAATGAATCGATTGAAAGAGTAAGAGCAAATGTAGATATTGTCTCAGTTGTAGGCAGGTTTGTAAGCCTGAAGCGTTCGGGAAGGAACATGAAAGGAATCTGCCCCTTTCACAGGGAGAAGACTCCATCATTCTTTGTATCTCAGGAAAGACAGATGTACCATTGTTTTGGATGCGGAGCAGGTGGAGATGCCTTCTCATTTCTGATGAATTATCTGGGATTTACCTTCCGTGAAGCTGTAGAGGAGCTTGCTACCGAGGTCGGTGTGGAACTGGAGACAGCAGGACGGGACACATCAAGGACGGATATATTCAGGGAGATAATCGCAGAATCACAGCGTTTTTTTCGTGATCAGATTAGAGGAAGTTCCGGAACTAAGGCAAGAGAATATTTAAATAAAAGGAACCTTTCAGAGCAGACAATCGAAAAAATCGGCATCGGCTGGGCACCGAGTGGTAATCGGCTTTCCACATACATGCGCGGCAAAGGTTACTCGGAAAGC
>JAUWJE010000038.1 GCA_030607835.1 Candidatus Fermentibacterota bacterium
CCACAAGAACGAAGAACAGCGTCGCAAATCCTGCACAGAGAAGCGAAAGCGGAGTTGAGTGGAAAAATCCTGCTGGATTTTTCAGAGCGTCAATTATCAGATTGAGATTCATTTGCCCCCCATCCTCTGCCGCATCTTCTCGGTTTTCTCACGACTGAGTCTGACAAGATCCTGCCCGTTGTAGAGCATTCTGCCCCTGTCATCCTTGACGGCTACACGCTCTGTGCAGCAGTAGCAGGGATCAATGGCTGCCAGGATTATGGTTGCGTCGGAGATTGTCTGTCCCACAATAGTTGCTTTGTAAGTTGGAAGATTCATGAAAGTCGGGGCTCTGACCTTGTGCCGCACAGGTCTGTTTGTACCATCGCTTTTAACGTAGTGGAATGTTTCACCTCTTGGCGCTTCAATATGGCCGATACCCTCACCTACAGGTACATCCTTGATATTGGCATCAATCTCACCATCAGGGAGATTCTCAAGACAATACTTTGTGATATTTATCGACTCAACGGTTTCGAGTATCCTGACAACTGCTTTGTCGAATACATCACCGTTCTGAGTCACGATCATGTTCCAGTCCATCTCCTGGTAAGCCCCGTATGGTGAGTCTTTTCTGACATCACGGGCAACACCGGAAGCTCTGGATGTCGGTCCGAGCGCACTAAAATCTATAGCATCCTGATATGAAAGAACACCTACCCCCTTGAGCCTCGCGTGCAGGACTGGATCATCCAGTACGGCCTTCTTGAGCATTATGAGAGTGGGCACAATTGAATCTATCTTCTTCAGACATATCGGAATATCCTCAGCCCTGATATCTCTCCTGACACCGCCGGGCTTGAACATTGCGTAATTGTTCCTGTTGCCGGACAGTATCTCCATTACGTCAAGTATTTCCTCACGGAGTTTCCATGCCCACATGTATACGGTGTTGTAGCCGAGGAAATGTCCTGCCAGACCGAGCCAGAGGAGATGAGAGTGAATCCTCTCACCCTCTGCGATTATCGTCCTGATATATTTTGCCCGCATGGATACTTCCATAGGGAAGACATCTTCAACTGCCCTTGTATACGCATAGGGATGGCTTGTGGAACAGATGCCGCAGATCCGTTCTACTACGAATGTGCTGTTCTCAAAGACCATTCCCTCGGAGAGCTTTTCAATTCCCCGGTGGTTGTAGCCCATTCGCATGTCGATATCGACAACGGTTTCACCCTCAACTGTAAGTGTGAAAAACTCCGGTTCCTCCTGCAGAGGATGGTACGGACCAATGGGAATGATTGTTTTACCCATTACACTCCCCTTGTCCTGTCAGCTGTTTCGTCCCACTCAACGTAGTCCTGTCTTAAAGGGTAAACACTCTCAGGCCAGTTATCAGCAAGGAGAAGCCTGCGAGGATCAGGATGTCCTGTGAATGTGACTCCGAGCAGTTCACTGATCTCCCGTTCTATCCAGTTGAATGCCTCTATTTCTTTTGCGAGAGAAGCAATTTCAGGATTCTCACGATCAAGTTTTACGCGGAGTGAAACAAGCAGGTTCAGATCTTCGATAATGAAGTGATAGAGAATCTCAATAACTGGCGGCATATCAGTGCCTGAAGCTATATTGAACCGGGCACCAAGATTCCTGAATATGTAAGTTCCCATTCTGACAATCGACTCGGGCTTGATCTCGATATAGACACGTGTGGGAGATTTATCGGTGAACTCAAGGATATCTTCACCGAAGCGCTCCCTTAGATCCTGTAGTACTTCGTCTCTCGTCATAGCGTCCCGCCAACCTTTTGAATGAGCTTGACCGCACCGGCAATAATCGCTTCCGGTTTGGGAGGACAACCGGGTATGTATACATCAACCGGTATTATTTTATCCAGTGGTACCGGGCAGTTGTAACTGTCAATAAAGAGACCTCTTGATCCGGTACATGTACCAATGGCAACAACCAGACACGGTTTTGGGACCTGGTCCCAAAGAACTTTCAGTCTCTCTACTGACATTCTGTTACAGGAGCCTGAAACAAGTAGAACATCCGCATGCTTGATACTTCCTACAAGAAGCATTCCAAAACGTTCAATGTCAAACCTGGGTGTCAGACAGTCCAGTGTTTCTATGTCGCAGTTATTACAGCTGCCGGTAGACAGATGAAACACCCATGGCGATTTCAGAAGTGCTTTCAGTTTTAAGCTCATTACAGCTACAGCCGTACCCTTCTATAATCCATTTAACGCTAGTATCACAGCAACCGCTGCAATTAATGTCATCGGACCCCAGAAGAACCTGACAGCTTGATCTATCCGAACCCTGGGGTTTGTATTTCGAATAACGGTAATTATCGCTACAATTCCAACGTACTCCAGAATTGTCCAGAGAAGGTTAATTCCATCCAGTCTAAGTCCACCGAAGAAAAGGATGATCAGGAAGAAAGGAAGGACAAAGAAAAGCATGTTCTTCATAAGTTTGAAAATCGCAAGTCCGGGACCGGAATACTCAACAAGTGGACCTTCCACAATCTCAGTTTCCGCTTCCGGAATATCAAATGGAACAAAAGCAAGTTTAGCCTGGACGCAGAGTATAGCTACAATAATAGCCAGTATTCCTGAAATACTGCCTGCGAAAATCCCGGTTGTCTGAGCTTCAAGTATTCCACTGATACGTATGGAGTTAGCACTGATAACCGGAACAAGCAACGCAAGAATGAATGGAAGCTCGTAAGCGATCACAAGTTTCATCTCTCTTGAAGCTCCCAGACTCGCAAGAGGGTTTCCTGAGGCAAAACCAGCAATAATGAGACTGAGAGATGGAATAGCGAGCAGATAGATGATTACTATCCAATCACCTGCGAAACCCTCCGCGAAGAACTGGTTCACCCATAATATTGTTGAGACAACAATCACGCCGGTGAGACCGAGAAGAGGAGCTGAGAGGAATACTCCCCGTGAAGCACCGGAAGGTATAACAGTTTCTTTTCCAAGAAGCTTCACCAGATCGATAAATGGCTGAAGGAATGGTGGTCCCACTCTGTACTGCACCCGCGCGGTAACTTTTCTGTCAATCCAGCTCGTTATAAGACCAAGAACCGCAGTAGCAGCGAAGCCGAATACAACAAGGTAGATGAAAGTCATGCCTTGTCCTTATCCCAATGAATTGAATGAGCAACAATCCTGCTGCCCACCTTGAATACATTATCACCCTCGTATGTGTCATCCACAATTTTAAGAGCACCATATGGACAAGTTGGAATACATGTAAACTCATCCCTGTCCTTGCAATAATCACAGATATTCGTTAAATGAGGTGTCAGCTCAGGGTAGATGGTTCCGTAAGGACATGCATGTGAGCAGGATCGGCAGCTGACACATCTGACAGTATGCCGGACCAGCATTCCGTCAGTATCTTCAAGTTTTTCAAGCGCGTCCTTAGGACAGGCATTGATGCAGTGAGGTTCTTCACACTTTCTGCAGACAAGTACATAAGTAGAAAGCTCAATAAGAGATATCATTCCGTTGTTCACAGGATGATAAAAGTAACTGCATTCGACTACGCACTCATCACACTGATCAGAATTACAGATATCAAGATCTATGAAAAGCTTTTTTCCACCCGGTGCGCCATCATCAAGGTTGCCATGAAGCTGATCAATTGAAGTCTTGCGCATCCCCATACCTTTCAGTCCCAGATTCCCGGGAATTCCCGAATCGTATCATATGTGAAGACAGGACCATCCTTGCAGCAATAGTAAGGACCGATTCTGCAGTGTCCGCATTTTCCGAAGCCGCATGACATGTTCTTCTCCATGGAGAGATAGATATTTCTATCTTTCACACCGAGTTCCTGCAGTTTGAACGTAGCGAATTTCATCATTATTGGAGGTCCGCAGACGATTGCTTTTACTCTGGAATAATTTAAATCAATGCCATCCATGATCGTCGTAACAAGACCTACTGGACCGTTCCAGGTGTCATCGCCCTCATCTACAGTAAGAATCATGTCGATATCATCACGCTTCATCCATTCCTCAAGTTCCTTGCGGAAGATCATCTCTTCGGGATTTCTGCAGCCACCTCTGTAAACGAGTTTTGAAAGTTTGTCCCGCATATGAAACAGATCGTACATCAGTGTGCGAATGGGCGCCAGCCCGACACCTCCGCCAACAACAAATACCTCCTGACCTATGAATCTAGTCATAGGGTATCCCTTGCCAAGCGGACCTCTCAAGCCAACAGTGTCACCTGGTTTGAGCTTGTGGATTTCATCGGTTACTTTACCCACCTTTACGATGGTTATCTCCATCGTTTCCTTTATTTCCGAGTCTGAAGATGGAGTGAACGGAGCTTCACCCAGTCCGGGAACTGAGAGCTCCATGAATTGTCCCGGTTTAAAAGTAAGTTTTTCCTTCGGTTTGAACAGGAATGTCTTAATTGTAGGTGTCTCAGTTGTGACTTTCAGAACTTCGGCTTCGATAGATCGATATGGATTAATCATCTTGCTCATCTTGATGCATTCAGTTTTTCGAGTACTTGTCTTATATCAATTTTACCAGGACACGCGGCTATACATCTGCCACACCCGGTACAGGCAATTTCATTCGCTACAGCAGGAAAATAATCAAACTTCTTTTCAAATCTGTTCCTGAGCCGCATCCACAGTCGATTCCTGGGATTTTCTCCCCCCGCTACTCTTGCGAAATCCTTCACCATGCAGGAATCCCATATCCGATATCTGGCCAGGTTGCCGTCACACTTCTGATCGTATAGAAGGAAACAGTGACATGTTGGGCAGATTACATTGCATGCTCCGCATTCGACACAGGCAGCAGCTTCTTCGGACCAGACATCAGACTCAGAATTCTTTTTGACAATACGGCTGAGTCTTTCAAGTTGTGGAATATTCTTATTCTGGGCATTCTTCTCAACATGCCTTTTAATCGAAGTGCGATTATGGTCGCGGGTGTGGACCTGATCTTCTGTTGCTTCCTGAAAGAGCGCCTTGTGATCATCAATTATCTTCTGCCCTTTATCGCTTCCGACCTCAACAACAAAACCTTCATCAGCGGGAGATAAATTTATGTCGTATTCTGCTTCGGGCCAGGGATTAACACCAAGCGCAGTACAGAAACATGTTTCAGCGACTGCTGTGCAGTCAGCTGAGATAATCAACCCGCCCTCTCTTGCTTTCATGTAGGTTGGATCTCCGTATTCATCATCAATGAATACAAAATCAAGTATTTTGAGTCCTTTTAAATCGCATGATTTCACACCGACAATACAGGGAGGGTTATCATTTCGGGGATTCTCAGGACTGAAATCAACAGCTACTTTCTCACGGCCAAGAAAGAAAAAGGCCTTGAGTGGCTCGAAGGTCCTGACATCTCCTATTACGTAATCTTCTTCTGGATCACCAAATGCGGTGAAAGCAATACTATCGCCCTTTCGGGAAGGCACAAATATCCTGTAATCCCCCGCAAGGGATTCCAGAAGCTGAAAAAGACTACCCCGTTTGATGAAAAGCATTGCAAAGAAATAGAATTAGAAGCCAGTCTTGTCAAGGGGCAATTATACGGTAAATACAGGCCTACTCACGACAGATCATATCGTAGTGTGATACATGTAATTCCGGATTAATTCCGCATTTTCTCCGATCCATGAATCACATATTTTGACCTTTGCCGGAAATTGACCGGACTCTACTCAATCCTTGTTCATTACTTTGAACATACAATCAGCTAATTCTTTAATATTGAATGGCTTGCTTATCATACCCTTAAATCCATAGTCCGCATAATTAGCCAATACCGGATCTTTGGCGTATCCGCTTGATACGATTGCGGTAACATCCGGATCAATCTCAATCAGTTCTTCTACTGCCTTTTGTCCACCCATACCTCCAGGTACGGTTAAGTCCAGAATAACCACATCAAAAGGTTTTTCTGAATTCAAAGTAGCGGCATAGAGTTCAATTGCTTCGCGTCCATCTTGAACACCGACCACTTCAAAACCTGAACTCGTTAACATCTCAATTGCAACAATTCTGACAACTTTATCATCATCCATTATCAGAATTTTTCCCTCACCGGTTCTGAGATCAGACTTATCTTCTGTTCCAGCGGAAGGTAATTTATCGGAAGCAGGAATATTAATGAAAAATGATGTACCCTCCCCAACTACGGATTCAACCCTGATCAATCCTTCATGTTTTTTGATTATAGAGTAAGCAGTTGCGAGCCCGAGCCCGTTCCCTTTATCCTTTGTCGTAAAATATGGATCAAATATCTTATGAAGGTTCTTATCAGATATACCGACTCCACAGTCTTTAATCGTCAGCCTTACATATCTTCTATCTCTCAGTGAAAAAGCCTGATCTGAACCGGCATCTACATTCTCTGCCGTAATAGTAAAGATACCGCCGTCAGACATTGCCTGGTACGCATTAATGGTCAGGTTTTCAATAACCTGTCTGAACTGTACCTCATCAATCTCCACGGGCCAGAGACCATCAGTCTGAGAATATTCAAACATGATACTGGAACCGCTAAGGATAAAATTAACAGAGTCAGTAATTATTTCAGCTAACGAAGTAGATTTCTTCAAGGGAGCCACCCCCTTGGAGAAGGTAAGCAGCTTATGGGTCAATCCTTTTGCTCTGGTCGATGCATTCAAGGCTTCTACAAGAAACTGATAAACTTCACTTTCGGGATCTGAATATGACTTCGCCAGGTCGATATTGCCTAGAATACCGGTTAGAATGTTGTTAAAATCATGCGCAATTCCACCGGCAAGAACACCAAGAGATTCAATCTTCTGAATTTTTGCCTGTTCTTCTTCCATCTTCCTGCGCTCAGTAATATCGAGAGCGACAATCTGAACTGCAGCCTTCTCCTGGAAGGTAAAGGGGATTGCGACAACCTCAACATCTACAATTGAGTTATCGATCCTTATAAACCTTCTCTCTATCAGGGGAGTCTCCTGATTATTCTCAAGTATATCTTTAATCATGTTCATAATTATCTCGTGATCATCCAGATAGATAAATTCAAGTATCGGATGTCCGATAACATCCTTGGTACTTTCTGCTCCAAGAAGTTTCAGTCCGGCATTATTTACAAGTGTCAGTCTGTCATCACAACAGACAAAAATGGCCTCAGGTGAAGATTGAACAAGCCTTCGGTACCTTCCCTCCGACTTCAGCAATGCCTTTTCAGCTTCCTTTCGCCTTGCGATATCAATGTAAACGTTCAGGGAGCTTTCAACGACATCCCTATCTTTCTCTTCAAAGGGAAATCGGAATATTCGATCTTCAGTTTCATTACCTATGAGTAGAGCAGTCCCCTCGTACCGGTTGAAAACCCACAGGATATATTTTGAATCAATTGCATTGCAAAGGGAATCCATACAAGAATCTGGTTCTGTCTTTGAGTTGACGAACAGGAAGTCAGGTACATTTTCATTGATCCTGAGTATCGATTCTGAATCCTGCGCAAGACCAAGGGAATATTGTGGGATGAAAGATCCAGCTTCCTTATCGTATCGAAGAACCATGGCTCGATCAGCCAACATCGTGCTGAGAATCACCTGAAGAAATCGTTTTCCAATTTCCTCAATAGAGACATCGTGATTAATCAGTTCGTATGTTTTCAGTACAAGGGAAGTAGTAGTGTGGTGACGCCTTGCAGCATTATGAACTTGAGTCAGTTCCTGCTGTAATCTTAAGATCTGCCGGCCCATTTCGTCAACTTGATGACGATAGTAATCTTGTTCAGCCTTATTATCTTCCATAGTTCTATCTATTTGTGAATACTGTCAACACACCCGTCCAGCCCAGCGGACGACTTCGACCCAAAAGCGGGGCGATCTCCACTCCTGAATAGAAACCCAAAAACGGCATATTGTTCCCGATTATCTTCCTGACAACGCCTGCTTCCTCAACCTCAGAACCGCTGAAGCCGGAAGCTCTACCGGCACAGTCAATATACAGAGCAAATTCCGATTTTTCTTTGTCAATGGTTTCGAGTAGTTCAACAGTCCGTCTCTCTACTGATTCCACCATCATCCGATTATCGCGGGACATGATCTGAATCTTTGTTCCCTGCTGAAAATCCGCTTCAAATAGTGTAACGGATCCATCCTCTGGATTTGCGCTGATAATAAGACGGTTCACATACGCCCCTTCATTGAATGGGGAGTAAGGGTCACCATACTTTCTACCAAGGGTAACTAAAAATGGAATGTTCGAATCGCCAAGAGATGCATGAACAATGCCCAGCATCTCGCTGAAAACTTCTGTTGCGGGTCGACCATCAAGTTCATAGAGGACAGGTCCGTCTATCTTAGTAATCTCCAGAAAGGAACTAACCGGTGTGCAACCATGCATTATAGTTGTATTTGGAGTTAGGGTCTCCGGAAGAACGACTGCAATAACTGAATGCTTCAATGTACTGCTGCCGTTAAAGATAAAACTCGGTGAAAACGTAAAATCGCCAACCATACCGGCGCCGATAATATGCAGGTTCTTCCCACCAAGCCCTGCATAAAGACCATCTACTAACTGACTACCGGTGTGGAGCACAGGTGGTGGAGCTGACCGTGTGTTATCGTAAAATATTAGCACGGTGTCACCTTCTGCAGTTACTTCACCGAGTCCGAGACCAAGGTTCCTGCCGGCCTAGTACTCGCCTGCCTTCATACTGTCGATCACCACCACTTCAGGTACCGGGAATGGAGCGGTGAATACAGCCAGACCGCATTCATAACCGGTGTATCCAAGTGAGTTATTCGTAATTATTCCTACCGCTGAACCACCGTAGATATCAACATCACCAAGCTCAGATCTTATTCCGTTCAAGACTTTGTCCGGTTCATGCCGTCCGCCGCAGAATGCCAGTACCCAGGAAATTGAATCGGTGCCGTTAATCTGGTTCCTTGCCATACTGGCCGCCTGCTGACCAGCTTTGTCTGATTCGGTGTCCTGACTCATGCCTATGAATGCCATTTTTTATCCCTACGATGAGTGTTCTCTATAGTCTTTTTCCAGTTTCCTTAACCTGTACCTGTTATAACCGGTCACTTTATAAATAACATCCCTTCGCATAACATTAGTCCATACCGGTTCTTTCAGTCCCAGAAATGAATATACCGATTTAAGAGTCGTTGCCAACATGGATTCATCCGTATTGTCCTGAAGATTAATGTAGTTACCATGTTTTATGACTTCCCTGTTGATCAGGTATAACATTGTTTCCATGCTGATTTTTTTCGGCTGGAACCAGACCGGTCTCAGTATATCCGTATTATCGGGAAGCTGACCGGTCTCACGGGCAACGGTGCAAATCGGTGAGCCAGGAAGCACTCTAATACCGCTTGTTATGAAGACCAGATCTCGTTTTACGATATTCTCTTCTATAAAACTGAATGTTTCCCTGACAGTGCTCTCATCCTCCCCAGGTCCTCCAAAAAGGAAATACCAGACAACCGGTATACCAGCATTACTGAGGAGTCTGGCGGCACGCTCAATATGCTTTAGCGTGAAGTTCTTTCCCAGAGCCTTAAGCATTCTTTCAGAGCCGGATTCCGGTGTGCAGGACACCTCCATGAAATTTGCTTCCTTCATCAGCGTAACAAGCTCTTCGGTAACGGAACCGGGATTGATTCCCATTGTATTAAAGGATACTTTGATTTTTCTTCTTATTATTTCCCTGCAGATTTCCAATGCATGTTCAAGGGGAATGTTGAATGTTGAATCAGTGAACTCAATTACCTGGGGCTTACAGTTCCCAACAATATCCTCGATTTCATCAACAATTCTTTGAGGATCTCTCAATCTGTAATGATGCCCCTCTATTCTGTTGTAAACACAATAACTGCATGAAAGCGCGCAACCCCGCTTTGTCTGTACGGGATATGGGGCATAGTTGAACCGGTATTTTTTCCAGTCGACCCAACTGTAGACCCGTGGCAAGGCCAGTCCATCCAGATCTTCTATCCTTTCAACATGATTTCCTGTTATCCCGCCATTCTTCCGGTACAGAAGACCGCATATCGATGAAACGTCATAATTCAGTTCCAGATGCCGGACGAACTGGACCAGAGTTTCTTCACCCTCACCGCACACTGCATACTCACCACCCAGGAACTCCATGATCCTTACCGGCATGATACTGCCAGCCGCACCCCCGATCACAAGTGGCGCAGATGTCACTCTTTTTACCGGATCGATCACTTCCTCTTTAACACCTGTCAGATAAAAACAGGGGGACTGCTGGTCCACATTATCAATATTCCTGATTGAGACACAAACCAGATCAGGCATGAATTGTTGAATCTTTTCAGTAATTGCTAAAGAGGGGTTTTCAGCGAAGAGTATATCAAGTAATTGAACATCAAAGCCTGAGCGTTCCAGGTTTGAAGCGATATAACATGCTCCAATTGGTGGAATCGGCCAGGGATGTTTTTCTCTGTTGGCGGAGATCAGCAGTATCTTCACAGGTCCAGCCTATCTCATTTCAGGATAGTATCGACAGAGAATTTCGCTCTCTTCCTCTGTCAAATTCGTTAGAAGATCTTCTTTGCTTCTAATAAGACTATCAATGTACTTCAAGTTAAATAATTTCTTTCGATTATGCAATTCATGAAAAGACCGTTCTTTTATTATCTGATGATCGTCAACAAAGAAATATTGATACAGACGGGGGTTGGTTATCTTGAAAAGTTCAGCGCCATTTATAAGATTAAGCCTTAAAGGAATTGCAGGCGCGCCGTTCACTTTATCGTATTTCCTTATTTGTCCAATCTTCTCAAAATTGAATTCCCTCTGGTAATAGTCACAATGGTGCGGATTAACCGTCATGCAGAAATCGGTGCATCCAAGAAGATCATGACCCAGGATAAAAGCCTTCCTGAAAAGAGAAAGGAGAACTGTTCTGCTCTCACCATTTGTCAGTGAATCATCCACTGCCAGACCGGATAATTCGCATAGGAGGGAATCTTTTCTCCGGATTCTGCCAATCTCATTATTGAAGAGTTCGTTGATCGGAAGTCTGTCTTCAGACTCCTGAATTATTGTCAGTGTGCCACAGACTTTCC
>JAUWJE010000197.1 GCA_030607835.1 Candidatus Fermentibacterota bacterium
ATAATGGATTCTGCGAATGGCATCATGGCGTCTCTCAAAGGTATCGACAAACCAACAGTTTTGAGTATCAGGTTATGCAGTTCCTCAAATACCGGTGAGTTTCGGTTCGCACGATAGAGCTTACGGCGACCGAGTGGAATGGTTGTTATTAAACCGCTTTCTAAAAGGCGGCTGATCTCACGATATACCGCTCCGACACCCGAGGAAGCCAGACGAATCAACTCCGCGCTCTGGAAACTCCTGTCAGGCTGACCGAAGAGCAGGCCAAGAACACGCAACTGAACCTTCGAAAACAGTCCTTCCGCAAGTCCCAGCGAAGGCAGTCCATTCTCAACCATATCGGAAACGCTGCTTCCCTTATCTGATATTTCTGATCCAGTCCCTTTCTTTCTTCCCATAATGGGAATAATACCACCCATATTGGGATTATGCAAGTGATACTGCACAGATCTTAATCCTGAACATGGCGCATCTAATGATATAAGCTCGGACCGAGCTTGAAATCCTGACATTTCAGTAAGCTATTAACTAAAATACAACATATCGATTCTCAGACCGCCAGCCATACAATCTCAACACCATCTATCTTCCCAATATGGGAATATTACCACCCATATCGGGAATATTCAGTTCAGCCATACATCTTCAGCCCAGTAGACACCCTGCCAGCAGGAAAGCACCGAAACATACCATAAGAATGCCGCCAACTAAGTGCAGTACCAGATCCAGAATCCGCTCACGCTTCCGGTTTTCAAAGAAGCGAGATATACCGCGCCTGAAGAGGATACTCACCAGTCCCAGCCCGGAAAGGAACAGCCCCATCCCGAGAGACATTGCCAGTACTGCGAGTATACCAAGGAGCATAGCATCGGAGGTAACGGCATAGATCATTATCGCGGATGCTCCGGGACAGGGTACAAGGCCGGATAGGATAAGCCCGCCAATACCTTTTGCGTCAGCACGGCACTGCTCATTCCGGCGATAACCCCGAGCTCCCTGATAAAGCATCCATGCTCCCAGCACAACGATAATGCCATAGGTAATGGGGAACAGAAATAGCTCCGCCTGATTAACTGCAACCAGCAGAGATCGGGAAGCACACCAGTAGAACCCGCCAACCAGGACAATAGCGCTCCCCGCATGAACCAATGCCAGAAGAAAACCCGCCATAAAACCCATAACAGGCTTGGCTTCCTCACCCATGAAGTAACCTATAACCAGCATTTTACGGTGCCCTGGACCTATGACATGAAGAAAACCGAAAAGGAAGGACGCTCCCAACAGAACAAAGAGGCTTCCTAAATCCCCCCTGTCCTTAACACTCTGCATGGTCTCTGAGCTCGAACGCTGGAGTGTCCGCTGCAGGGCGACGCTTTGCCGAAGCAGAGGGCCGATAATTCTGGAAGAGTACAGCCCTGTTGATTCAGTTGCCTGATCCTGCTGCCTATTATCAGAAGTTCCTGACAGGAAGGGATTACCCTGACTCAACCCCAGGGACGGAAAAAGCAGCAGAAGGCACAGTACGGTAATTGCAACCGAAAATCTCATTGATCCTGTATTTCCTCCATAGTCACTACCACCTGCTGGGGGTAGGCCAATCCGGTGTAGGTCTTACCATCCCTGGAGACTGATACGGAACCTCCGTACAGAATCTCAATATTACTATTCTCAACTATCTGAAAGGACGCATTCGAGCTGCCGGAACCAACAACTGTAATCGGAGAGTCTGAACAATAGAGGATGTCGCAGTAATAGGTGTGATCGTAAATCGCAACAACAACACATCCATCTCGCACAGGGATATCGAAGGGTACAAAGAACCGGTAAACCAGTGTCTGACCATCCATAAAAACGGTAAAATCCTCCACCGAGGAAGGGGACTGTGTTGTATTACCGGTGCTGACGTATGTGAAGTAATCGAAATCAGCAAGGTTCGAGAAGGCGTTCTCATACACCAATTCAACTTCATGTTCGCTGAAGCTGTCATTACCATTTAAGTCGTAATCATTTACTATGGATGCTGTGAACATCGGATCGAAAAACCAGGTTATCTCCAGACCATCAAGACGATTACCGTCGAGACGTATCTCAAGCTTTGTATCAATGAACATATGAGGGTGAGCATAAACGGAAACAAACGCACTCAGCATAAAGACGATATACGAAAATTTACGGAACACAGGTTTACCCCTTACCGGAAAACTAAGCGACAATAACGAAAACCCAGCACAGTTCACGAGCGAAACTCCTTTGGTTAAATACTATCAGCCAGGCGACTGATCTGCCCAACCATATACAGCGGTAGTGAAAGGAGATCAAAGGAAACCCGGTTGCTCTCCCCCGCTCCGTTTCCGAGCATATGTTCAACTTTCTGAAGTGAAGGCGGGTTGATATCAAAACGTATGGCGAAAGGGCTTTTCTTCTCCTGCATAAACCGCATCAGTGACTTTAACCGGCCGGAAGTTCCCGCTTTGACTTCAACGGGTATGACTCGTCCTTTTTCATGAATCAGGAAATCAACCTCCGCGTTTGAAACTCTGCCCTCACGCAGCCAGTAATGAAGACAGGGCAGTTCAAAGGATGGTCCTCTGAATAGCAAATGCTGGGCAATGAACTGTTCCGCAAGCTTGCCACTGTTCACAAATTCGGAATTCAATACCTGTTCCTGTGAAACATGAACGATTCCGGTCATGTTGCTCATAAGACCTACATCCAGAAAATAGAGCTTGTAGACAGATGGCTTGCTCTCAGCATTCAGAGGAACTCCATTTCCGCTGGAATGCGTTACCTGGAAAATCACTCTGGCCCCGGAAAGCAGTTCTATGGCTTTGCGAACCTTTCCGGCCCTCAAGTGTGGTGATATTTGTGAGTAGATGACTTTATCTCCCGCTCTGGTCGGCACCCAGTCGAAAACGCGCCGGAGTATCAGCAGCTCCTCTCCTGATGCGTATTTCGCAAAATCATCTCTGTAAGTGTTCAGTATCGATGAATGAACTTTCCCCACTCGAGAAATGTCCCTGAAAGACATAAATGTATCAACTGCCTCAGGCATTCCTCCCACAACCAGGAATTGACGGAGCAGATCAACAAGCCTCTTATGGGCTGCAAGTGGAAAAGAATCACCCGGAGTCCATTTTCTGATAAGTTCAAGTTCCCTCTCCATGGAACCGTCTGCTAAAAGGAATTCCTCAAAGGAAAGAGGACCCATGAAATTGTAATCCATACGTCCGACTGGAATGGAGATTTTCTTTTTACTAAGGGCTATTTCAAGCAGTGACCCTGCTGCCACAAAATAAAGGTCAGGCCTGTGTTCACGCATGTATCTCATCGCTCCAAGGGCAGAGGGAGCAGCCTGAACCTCATCGAGAAAGACTATAACCCCGGAGGACAGGTTTACCTGCGCAGAGAAAGATAGTTCTTCAAGTATCCGTTCCGCATCCATGGAATCGAAAAGATGCTCCAGCTCCGGATGCTCCTCCAGGTTCATGTACAGGATCTGTTGTTCGCTTGCGTAGAGTGATGGAAAGTTAAGAACAGCCGTAGTTTTCCCAACCTGTCTTGCTCCCCTTATGACAAGGCTTTTCGGATTATCTGACATCCGCCAATCCCGGAGTTCAGATGAAATATCTCTGTATATCATAGTGCCTCCAGACGTAACATACCCTTATTTCGTCTTATGTATGGACGAAATATAGGTATGTTTCATCATCTCTGTCAACAGACAGGGGAAATTCTCTTCCGAATTAATCAGTTACAAATGAAGGCAGATTCTCTGCTCTAACGGCATGTCTGTATGTATATCCGCACCATTGAATGACTGCCCCATGACCAGGCCAGATATACATCTCCATCCGCTGGAAAATCCAGCTGTAAATCCTATTCGAACTGGATATCCCTTTCAAAATCGGCGGCACTGGAGGCTGCCGATCTTGCAGTAGCCAGATCAATGAGTTTTTCGTTGTAAAGATCCATCAGATGCTGGTCGAAGGTCTGCATACCATACTGTTTCCGGCCACTGGCTATTAAATCCCTGATACTTTCAATCCCCTTCTCATTCTTGATGCTGTCCTGAATGGCCAGGGTATTGATCATGATCTCAAAAACGGCAATACGACCC
>JAUWJE010000130.1 GCA_030607835.1 Candidatus Fermentibacterota bacterium
AGAACTATGTTCATGTTTTTCATGATCCCCCCCTGTTAATGATTAATGGTCCTGACACATTTTACTTCCACAGGATTAGCCACCAGGTGGCTTCAAAGGCTCGGGGACTATGGGTGAAGCACCCCAGAGTTGCACTGAAAGATTTGTGCAACCAAGAGCCTGCATTTCGGAATTGATGGTAGCATAATCCTCAGATTCGATGTACTTCAGGCATGATGCCAAGCTGTCAAACTCGGTGTGAACCATGACCTCAGGTGTCGTACGGTAAGGGTTCCGATAGGCACGGAATTCTTTGAGTCCTGGTTGCTTCAGCACGGTCGAAACCCATGACTTGGATCTCTTGTTGTAAGCCTCTATCTGCTCTGCTGGAGGCAGATCCCAAACAGTGATAATCAAAGCCATTTCTCTCACCTCCTTCCTTTTATCTTAAATATTACTAATAAGATCAATGCTATGTCAAGTTATCGTTAATAACAGTGAGAGCGAGCGGAGCGGGATATTAGCACCGAAACCTTGCCAGAAACCAGTAAGGAGCGCCATCCCCGCGTTGAGTAAAAAGGTTGTGGAGCGGGATATGAGATACCGGTAAATCCTCTAGTCGGCATCCCCGCTCCAGAATAAGAAAGCGGACAACGAGAATTTCGTCATCCACTTTCTTATTCTGGAGCGGGAAACGGGACTTGAACCCGCGACAGCTACCTTGGCAAGGTAGGGCTCTACCAACTGAGCTATTCCCGCTCGGTAATGTTGCTAACGCTCTAGTTCGAGCGGGGAACCTCACAGATGTTCGGTTTCCCACCCAAGTATTGTTTATTTCTAGCTCGAGCGGGGAATCGAACCAGTCGATAACCCGCCCAATGTTTATTTCTGACGCACCGAAAAAACTGTTTTTCACTCACAGAACGGATGGATATATCACCTGAAATCCGCTTTTTGTCAAGGTCAGGGCTCTCTTGTTGTTACCCAGGCATCTGTGAAACCCAGATCCACCAGAACATACGAATAATCAACGGCATCTTCTCGCGCAGGGAAGGCGCCAATCCTGACTTTCCAGTACCCGCCGATATGATCAATAAATACAGGGAGTGTTATATCCGCTGAAATGGATTCAGCTAATCGTTCAGCTGTTTCCTGAGATGTGGCAGCACCTATCTGCACAGTGAAATGTGTACCGGTAAGGATTTCAAATTCTTGCTCATTATATGTTTCCTCTGGAATAGAGACACCAATGACTCCAGGGAAATCCGTGAAAGGATCTCCGGTGTATACAGAAGGATCCGAGTATGGATTAATATCTTCAGTGTCCTCAATCTGATCTGCTTCAGTAGCAATCGTTGTACTACCGCAACCAAGCATTGTAAGCAGAATCAGGAGAATGAATACTTCAGCCGTTTTTATCATCTGCAGCCTCCTCTGTATCAATGAAGATATCCAGCATCGGAAGCATCAGCTCAGGATGGCCTGTCAGCACTATCGGCGTTCCTACCAGAGCCTTCACTGGTCTGAATACAACATTGTTTACCGGTCTGTACTGGCTGATCATATCAAAGCTGGCCGCTGTAAAATTACTGATGCTGTTCCCCAGATTGATCGCTGCTGTAAGGAGTTTCAAGAATACTTCAGGCATTACTACTGCGGAACCCGCATTGATGACCACACCATCGGAAAGAGAAACGATCCTCTCCCCCAGAAGATCAAAATCTCTTTCTGCCGCAGAACCGAGTTTCCCCCAGCTGAGTAATGGATGAGGATGTACAATATCTCCTCCAAGAGCAGGATGCACTGTAACCGGAATTCCGGCACTGCATGCAGATGCCAGAGGACTCACTGCTGCATTACCGTTGAGTCTGAGGATTTCTCTTCCAAGAGCCTCACCCAGGCCGATGGAGTGTTTATCCGCCAGTTCAACCGCAGATGCATAAATCTCTCCTGTTTCCTTCCACATGCCGAAACTGCCATCGGATATCCCAGCCTCAACATCCTCAGAAGTCTCTCCAAATAGAGCCATCTCGATATCGTGAATTGTACCCGCGCCATTTGTAGCCAGGCAGTTGATTCGGCCATCCTGCAGCCATTTAACAAGCAAAGGACCCAGTCCGCATTTAATTACATGCCCACCGTACATGAAAATTCTTGCAGCCCCAACATCTCTTGCCTTCAGTATTGAGGAAGCAAGCATCTTCATTTCACGTACTGCCAGAATGTCGGGAAGTGCTTCTACAAAATCTTCCACTCGCATATGATGACCGGTCATTTTACCAATAAGAAGATCTGCGTTTACTTTACTTGATCGATCCTTCAGGGATTTCATCCTGAGTTTTTTCCTGTTGAATTCAGTGCTCAACTGTACCTCACCTCCAGCAGCGTAAGTCCCTTAGCAGGAAGAGACGCTCCGGCTCTGTTTCTATCTCCGTTTTCAAGAAGCTCAGTAATAAGTTCAGGAGAGTCTGAACCTGAACCAATTCGCACAAGAGTTCCAGCCCAGATTCTGACCAGTCCTCTTAGAAACCTGTTACCCTGAATAAGAAAAGTCCATCCTGATTGATCCTCCAGGACATTCGCATCAATTACTCTCACTATCCAGTTCGAATTGGAGCTGCCTTCCTTTGCCATGGCTTTCCAGTCGTTCTCTCCTATCGACAGCGATGCTGCCTTCTGCATCATTTCAACATCGAGTGTATGGGATCCTGGAAGAATATAGCTGTATCTTGATGCAAGTGGATGTTTCTCTTTCGAGATTCGGTATCTGTAAAGTCTTGAAACAGCATCGAACCTGGCGTGGAATGAGTCTTCAACTCTTGATAGTGAAGTAACTGCCACATCTCCCGCAAGCATTGAGGGTAATCCGTTTTCTACTCTATCAAACTCACTATCCTTGATATCCGCATGAGCAATCTGCCCGAGCGCATGTACTCCTGAATCTGTTCTGCCGGATCCTGTGATTCTGATCTTTCTTTCACAAAGTCTTTCAAGTACGGATTCAATCTCACCCTGTACGCTTCTTGCGCCAGGCTGTAATTGCCATCCGTGGAATTCAGTACCATCATATTCAATTTTCATCATGATTCTGATAAAAGCCATGCCTACAGTACCCCGGAGATGCCGGCAAGAAGCAGCAACCAGGCGCAACAGGCCGCAATAACTGGAACAGCATGCGGTTCCTCAACTGAAACATTCTGTACCGGTTCTATTTCATAAACGGATGAAAGGGCAATTGTGAAGGACTCGCTGACACTGATGCCATTTTTCCTGCTCCTGCTGAAAACAGTCCTGACCTTGTTAGAGAAAGGTCCCGCAAGTGAAATCACCATTGCTAGAGTCTCCAGCATTCCGCCCGACTTCACACGATGGGAGGCTGAATGAAGCAGTCTGGACGCTCTCGAAGAACCGAGTGAGCCCGACATGAATACGCCTGTCGCAACCGCGGCGGCCCATCTGAGTGACCTTTCAGTCAGCAAAGGATTATCGGAGAGCAACCCCCATATCATTGAAAGAACCGGAGCAGTAATGAGAAACAGTAATCTTATTAAACCTTTTCCAGTTTTTCCGGCAAGACAGAGAACAGGGAAGATCAGAAAGACAGGAAGAATCTCAATATCCACGATGAATGCGGATGCAGGACCCGCAATAAGACCCGCAAAGAGCAGGAGTGAATACCCCGAATCAGTCATTCAAGTCTCTCTCAAGTCTTCTCATTGCCAGTCTGAATTCCAGAGGAGGAGCCACATTGAATTCCATTTCAGCACCTGTTATCGGATGAATGAAACCCAGTGTTTCAGCGTGAAGCATATGGTGAGAGGCGAGCCGCAGTACATCATCTACCAATTCTCTATTGCGAACTGTTGAGGCTATCCCTTTCGGACTGTCTCCACCATACTTCGAGTCCGCAATCAATGGACATCCCTTTTCAGAAGACATGTGGACTCTTATCTGGTGTGTTCTTCCGGTTTCAAGTCGGCATTCGATCATGCTTGAGAATCTGAATTTTCGAAGAACCTTGTAATTGGTAACCGCTCTCTTTCCAGCTTGAATGACTCCCATCTTCTGTCGATTACTAAGATCACGACCGACAGGCGCGTCGATTCTGCCCTCATCAGGCTCGGGAATATGCCAGGCAAGAGCTATGTAACGTCGAATGACTGTTCGAGATGAGAGCTGAAGTGACAATCCTCTGTGAGTAGGGTTGTCCTTGGCGACCATCATCAGACCGGTTGTATCCTTATCCAGCCTGTGTACGATCCCGGGACGCAACTCCCCGGAAATACCCGAGAGGTTATCGCAATGCGCAAGCAGCGCATTAACAAGAGTGCCGTTCCTGCAGGTACCTGATGGATGAATTATAAGCCCGGCCTGTTTGTTGATTACAAGAAGATGATCATCCTCGAATACTATATCAAGATCAATCGACTCCGGAGACAGATCGATTGGTACCGGATCAGGTACTTCAAGTACGATTAACTGCCCTGCTTTTACTTTGAATGCAGGTTTTGCAACGGTGGAGTCATCAACAGAAACATGTCCGTTGGAGATCAGAGTATTGATATAGCTTCTGCTCTGCTCAATGTCGTCCTGTATAACCAGATACGAATCGAGTCTGAGTCCGTTCTCTCCCTGTTCGACTACGCTGCGGAAATACTCCAAGGCTGATTATCTGATTCGCTTGATCAGATGCAGCCCGAATCGCGTCTCCACGATTCCGGACATCTCTCCGGGTTCAAGAGCAAAAGTAGCATTCTCAAACTCCTCTATCATCGCTCCGGCTGCAAATTCAGGAAGCATTCCGCTGTCCTGCGCAGTGGTGCAGTCCGAATACTGGTAAGCCATTTCCTCATAAGTCACATCTCCTGCGAGTATATCAGCCTGAATCCGTTCGACAAGCACCTGCGCTTCTTCCCGAGTGCGAAGAACTCCACTCGTACTTGTACTATCCCAGCTTATCAGGATATGCCTGGCGCAGATAAAGTCAGGTTGATGAATATCTGATCCTATTCCTGACAGGGAATCAGTCAGAACAATATCTTCTGAATCAGCGATAATCTCTTCATGGGGTTCTTCAGAAGAACCGCATGAAATCATGAATACGCATGAGCATGAAACGGCGAACATCAGTACAAAGAATCTTTTCATGAATCAACCTCCGGTTAATTATCAGTAACCACAAATATGATAAGGAGTCATCTCTTCGTCCCGTCAAAGAAAATTGCCTGTTGACATTGGATTATTTGGTCAAATCCATACCTTGTATATAACACGCAATGTATAACATGAATCGTTCAAGTTCCAGAAAGGAGTCAATGCATGGAGAAAGAGAAATACTTCTCAGATCGGGCATTGGGTATGAAGAGATCGGTTATCAGGGAACTTCTGAAATTGACAGCCAAACCAGGTATAATTTCATTTGCAGGAGGACTTCCAGCACCATCTACATTCCCTGTAGATCATGTCAGGTACGCGATCGACAAGGTTATTGAAGAAGAAGCACACACTGCATTGCAGTACGGTCCTACCGAGGGTGATGTAAGACTCCGCGAGGATCTTACAGAAATCATGAAAGCGGAAGGTATCGATACAACACCGGATCATATACTGATTACTACAGCTTCCCAGCAGGGTCTTGATCTGATTGCAAAAGTATTCCTTAATCCCGGTGATACCTGCATCACGGGTTCCCCTACGTATCTTGGAGGCTTACAGGCATTCAAGAGTTATCAGGGCGTCCCGATCGGGGTAGAACTTGATGAGCATGGGATGATCCCGGAACACCTCGAAGAGACTATTGCCAGACTGGAAGCTGAAGGACGCAGACCGAAGTTCATCTATATTATTCCGGATTTTCAGAATCCGGCAGGTGTGACAATACCTGAAGAAAGAAGAAGAAGGATCCTTGATATAGCGGAAAAGGGTGAATACCTGATAGTGGAAGACACACCATACAGGCAGCTCAGATACAGTGGAGAGCATCAGGCTACATTCCAGTCCATGGCTCCGGACATGGTCCTCTCTCTTTACACTTTCTCGAAGTTGCTTCTTCC
>JAUWJE010000283.1 GCA_030607835.1 Candidatus Fermentibacterota bacterium
CTGTAACCGGTTTCAGAGTTTTTATGACCCTGCTTCATTCTTTTAGACTGTTTGCCGGACTGTTTAGGCCTGGCAAGCGAAAGCAGGATATCCGCTATAACGTATCTTACTGCTGGAAAGCCATAAGATTGACATGGAAACGAAATGGAATTTACGGCAACGCAGAAAGCAAAGGGCATGACAACATCGATCAGGAGCAATAATGGCGATAATTCTCGGGCTTAATTGTTACAAGCATGATGCAGCTGCCGCACTCCTTATTGACGGAAAGCTTGTCGCTGCCGCGGAGGAGGAGCGATTTCGAAGAATCAAACATTACGCAAATTATCCCGAAAAAGCAGTGGATTATGTGCTTGAAAGCGCTTCGATCAGCCCCAGCGAAATAGATCATATCGCTTTCTATATGCTTCCCGGTCTTGCTATGCGGGAGAATATCTCACACAGCAGACATTACCTCCTGAAGAACGGAGGATTCTACTTTCTGCTTTCGCAGCTGAACGGCGCAAAAAGAATGGGTACGATTGAAACAATCGTAAAAAGCCATCTTGGAAACTCTCTTAAAGCAAGGGTCGATTTTGTAGAGCATCACATCGCTCATGCGGACGCCGCCTGTTTCTGTTCAGGATTTGAATCAGCCGCTGTTCTTACAATGGATGGAGTCGGGGAAAGAGATACCAGCATACTTGCGAGCTTCACGCCAGCCGGGATGGAAATACACGCTTCTTCAAGATTTCCGAATTCACCTGGAATTTATTACAGTGCTGTTACAAAACATCTTGGTTTCATGCCGGATAATGACGAGTACAAAATTATGGGGCTTTCCAGTTATGGAGATCCTGAATTTCTGGAAATCTTCAGGAAAATAATCAGCAGCAGCAGAGGCAGAATACATCTGAACACAAAACTTCTGGATATTCACATGGGTGTTCACTCAGCCAAATTCGGAGAAGAAGTGCAGAGAATCATTGGCCCCCGGAGAATACCCGGAACCGAGATAACTTCTCTACACATGAATGTCGCATGTTCTGCGCAGAAAGCCCTGGAGGAGGTTGGTCTTGCGCTGGCGGAGTACCTTTCGGAAGTATCCGGGATGGACAAGCTGGTAATTTCAGGAGGCGTAGGTCTGAATTGCGTGATGAATGGACTGATTGAGAAGGAATCCGGTTTTGATGAAACATTTCCTCTTCCCGCTGCGCATGATGCGGGGACTTCCATAGGAGCCGCAGTGCACATTCACCGGAAGAATTATCCGGAAATTCCCCTTGTTCCACCTTCCAGCATGTACCTTGGTCCCGAATTTTCCGAGGAGGAAATCCGCGATGCACTGGAAATGGCCAGGCTCGGGTGGAGCAGACCTGATGATCTGGCGGACAGAACCGCTGAACTGATCGAACAGGGTAAGGTTGTGGGGTTGTTCAACGGAAGGATGGAATTCGGTCCAAGGGCTCTAGGCAACAGATCCATTCTCGCCGACCCGCGGAGAGAAGACATGAAGGATATAGTAAACAAAGTTGTGAAACATCGAGAATCATTCAGACCTTTCTGCCCCAGCTGCCTGGAGGAGAAAGCCAATGAGTATTTTGAAGGATGCACCATTGCGAGATATATGAACAAGACTTACCCTGTGCTTCCCGATAAGATCAACGATATTCCCTCCGTTACTCACGTTGACGGAACAGCTAGGGTCCAGACTGTGACCAGAGAGACAAATCCTTTCTATTATGATGTGATAGAGAATTTTTACAGAAGGACAGGCGTCCCTGTAATCCTGAATACATCCTTTAACGTAAGGGGAGAGCCCATAGTAACAACACCCGTTGATGCAGTGCGTTGTTTCTATGGAACTGGCATTGATGTGCTGGTTATGCCTCCCTTCCTGCTTGAAAAGGAACCTGGTGAACGGAACTGATGGTGTATCTGGCGACAATCGAACGCATCGAAGGAGAATATCTTGATAACTGCGCTCGGTAGAGGAACTGTTCTTATCGCTGATGAGAACCAGGAGAGAGCCGAAGACCTGAAAAATAGGATCTCAACGATGGGATACAGCGTAAGTATCCAATCTGATGCGCGGAGGACGCTTCGTCGAATTCGATCCCGATCTGTCAATGCTGTCGTGATTTCAGCGACTATTGGTGATATGCACATGTCAGGATTTCTTGAGACGCTGCAGAAAGCGAACCTTGCAGCAGGGGTTGTCATTCATGGCAGGACAATAGGAGCGGAAGACGCAATTTCCTGGATGAAATCCGGAGCAGTCGATATTCTATTGAACATAAACGATACGCAGGCCCTGCAGGCTGCGATACAAAGAGCGTTTTCCTTTTCAATCAGGTTTGTTGAAAGCAGTTCACTCACGGAATCACGGAACACTGCGGAAACTTCCCAGCTTCTTTATCGAAGCCGTGTTATGGGGGAGGTTGTCAGGAAAGCCAGACGCGTTGCTCCTGTGAAGGCAACTGTCCTCATCACCGGTGAGAGCGGAA
>JAUWJE010000036.1 GCA_030607835.1 Candidatus Fermentibacterota bacterium
AAAGAAGCTCTTCTGCGTCCAATCGGCGAGGAAAATCCGGATCCCGAATACAACGAGGTTGAAAAGGAACTTCTTCGCAGAATCAACGACCTTGGAATCGGTCCACAGGGTCTTGGCGGAAGAATAACCGCTCTTGCGGTACATATAAAGACTGTTCCATGCCACATAGCCTCGATGCCTGTCGCAGTTAATGTCCAATGCCATGCCAACAGGCACGGCGAAACGATTGTCTAGTAAGAAGGAGGAGATTCCATTGAAGACTGTAGAACTGAGAACTCCCCTTGATGACAGCCAGATCAGCAATCTGGACTCCGGGGATAAGGTATTTCTTACCGGAGAGATTTACACAGCTCGGGATGCTGCGCATAAACGTCTGGTCAAGCTCATTGAGGAAGGCAAAGACCTTCCCTTCAATCTGAAGGGAGCGGTAATTTACTATGTTGGACCTGCACCTTCAAGACCCGGACAGATTATGAATTCCGCAGGACCCACTACAAGTTATCGAATGGACTCATTCACGCCGCTGCTGATGGAGAATGGGCTGAAGGGCACAATAGGTAAAGGTCCCAGATCGAAACAGGTACGTGAATCCATTGTAAAGAACGGAGGTGTGTATTTCGCTGCGGTTGGAGGTGCTGCGGCAGGTATTGCATCTTGCGTCAGGAATGTTGAAATTATTGCGTACGAAGACCTTGGCCCAGAAGCTATTAGAAGGCTTACTGTTGAACGGATGCCTCTATTTGTTGTAAATGATACAAAAGGTAATGATCTCTACGAGGCGGGAGTCGCAGCGTACCGCCGTGGGGAATAGGACAAATGCTGTACTTATTCTGAACATGCACGGGATGGAGAAATGAGAATAATAATGCTGCTCTCCGGGAGTAGTACCGGAAAGGAGAGTATATGAGCGAGATTCTTATGACAAGGAGAAGAAAAATCGTACGGTTCACCTGTCATCATGTTCCAGCAAAACCCGGGATCGCAGGCAGATTGTTTACCGCTCTCGGGAAGAAGGAAATCAACATCCTGCATATGTTCAATACTGAGCATGGGGAAACCGAGGGAGACATCTCCTTCAGTGTCGGGGAAAGCTATTTTCAGAAAGCAGAGGAAGTGCTGAGGGAAACCGGGGATGCAATCGGTATTGAAGACGTAACAGTGGAGCATGATCTTGCCTTACTGAGTTTTGATCTTGAGGAAACTGTCTGCGAGACTGTAATTGGCACCATGACTCTTGCGCTAAGTGCTCTTTCAAAAGAAAATGTCGATGTGAAGCATGTAGCTGCCAGCAGGAATAGAATATTCGTTGTACTGCCCGATGAAGAGGCGGACAGGGCTTCATTCATACTAAGCAGAGTGCTGAAGGAAGATCCGATAATACACCCGATCTGATTTACCGTATGACTTTAACGAAAACTTACCCCTCATTCGTGGAACCCAAGACACATGAATGTGTATAATAGAATCGATGACAGTATCAGAGACATGCAGGCTCTGGTGCGTGTAACCGAATACAGCAGAGTTAATTGATTTTCCGACTCGGTGGAAGAATGGGTTAAGGATGAAACTATTCAGTTTTATATTGATACTGGTTCTGTTTTCCTCCATTACAGCTGCAGCGGTTGCTCCCGGTCCCCGTGAGATATTTAACTGGGTGGCTTACCCTGAAGTCGGTAATCCGGAACTGATCAATCCTGCGGGATTCAGTTTTATTGACAATCTCCGACTGAGAATAGGCATGGCTGCTTCTGACAGCGCCTTTGAGGGATTTGATCGTTTATCCATTGCATTTCCTGGAGCAGGTTTCTCAGGATGGTGGAGTGATGATCATAATATGCGACGATTCACTCTATCAGGCGGAACGTACCTGCTTGATCAGATAGTGTCCATTGGTGCCGGTTACACCTGGTTCGACCCCACTGTTAAAGATAACCCATGGTCCGGGAAACATTTCTTCACACTCGGTCTTACAATAAGGCCCGTTGAATGGTTCAGCTTCGGGATGGTCCGGCAAGGAGGAGTCGATCTTCCCGATGATGATGTTGAAGCTGTCTACAGAGCCGGATTCGCAGTCAGACCCTTTGGGAATCGGTTTACATTTGTTACTGATTTTGAAACCGAAAGAGATTTGGATAACGGGCAATTCTCAGGAGGAGTTGAATTCCGTCTTCTGGACGGCCTGACCATTCGCGCTGATGCGGGGAGTAACCATATCAGTTTTGGGCTTGAAGCCGGATTCGGGACAACATCCGTTGCCTGTGGAGCAACAACAGACGAGGATTACTCTTATACCGGATCCAGGGGTGATTTCACATTCTCATCTGAGCCTGGTCCGAATCTGCTCACTCCTTCCAACAGGTTCGTGCGTTTTGAAATTGGGGAAATGGATGAGCTTCGGCAGAGACCTTTCCTCAGCAGGACTCAATCCTGTTTCACCGATATGGCTCTTCTGCTCGACAGAATTGCTTCCGACGGGTCCGTATCGGGAGTGATAGTGGATATCAGAGGATCTGCTGGTTCACTTGCTCAGGCTGAAGAGATCCGCTCTCTTCTCAGCAGGATAGCGAGATCAGGTAAAAAGGTTTATGTCTATCTGGAAAGCGGCAGTAACGCTGAGTACTATATAGCATCCTGCGCGAGCAGAATCTGGATGCATCCATCCGGAAGAGTTGCGTTCATCGGTCTTTCCTCCGAAACTTTCTTCTTGAGAGATTTTCTTAACAATATCGGTATCTATCCTGATCTGTTACATATCGGTGAATACAAGAGCGCAAGTGATATGGTGACAAGATCCGACATGTCCGACGCCCAGAGACGAGCCACGACAAGCCTGCTTTCGTCGCTACAGGTGGAACTGATAGCAGGTGTAGCTAATGGACGAGGTCTTGAACCGGCTCAACTTCATGTAATAATGAACGCCGGTCCGTATTCAGCGGGCAGAGCTGTTACCGCGGGTATGGTTTATGGGATCTCTTTCCAGGATGAAATTGAGAAACTGGCAAGAGAAGATTTCGGAGGGTATTTCACAACAGTATCCCTTGAAGAGTACGCTTCTTCCGTACCTGAATACAAAGTCTGGGGACCGGACAACCACATCGCTGTTGTTGTCGCTACAGGATTAATCATGACTGGTTCCAGCGGATCATCATTCCCATTTGGCAGGACTATGGGGAGCGAATCGATCTGTAATGCTCTCCGCACTGCCGCATCGCAGACAGGTGTTAAGGCTATTGTTCTGAGGATAGATTCTCCTGGCGGTGATGCTCTCGCCAGTGATGATATACATCATGCAGTAGAAAGAATCAGAAAAGAAATCCCGGTGATAGTCTCCATGGGCGGTGTTGCCGCATCCGGAGGTTACGAAATAGCCTGCGGAGCAGACAGAATATTCGCAGACAGAATGACGATAACAGGATCTATCGGGATAATTTCCGGAAAATTCTCTTTTGGAGCGCTTTTAGACAGTCTCGGCATCAATGTTGAAGAAGTAACGACTGGCCCAATGGCGTCAATGTCCAGTTACTTCCGCCCATATACGGACGTGGAACGCGGCAGGACCTTCGACCTGATGGAGGATGGGTATAATCGTTTTGTTGGAGCTGTGGCTTCAGGCCGGGGCATGACCTTTGAGGAAGTTGATTCTATCGCTCAGGGCAGAGTCTGGTCCGGAATCGATGGAGTCGAGATAGGAATTGTAGATGAAATCGGCGGGGTGGTTGACGCTATTCATTACGCAGCGGGGATATCAGAAATTGATCCGGATGAAGGACTTCGCATACGGGTATATCCGATTCCTTCTTTCCCCGGCTCACTTGAAATACCCGGTTTAGGAATCACATCCGAGATTCTGGAATTATTCAATCCTGAGCAAATTCTTTATCTCATGCAGCCGATTTTCATAGACTAACAGTCTATTCTACGGCGAGAAATAATTAGCTACGGTTAACGTCAACTGCGCCAGTGTAGAAGGTTGACAATTTGAATTCTGCTTCTGATGATTCAAGCAAATTTTGTCTTTTCGGAGATCTCTTTGACTGTCGTAAGGTTTGTGTGGGGTAATAAAAATGAATAAAGTTTCGAGTGGAATTCTGGAAATGCTCCGATCAAGCACGGGTTATATTTCAGGTCAGCAAATATCAACGGAATTCGGGATTACCCGTGCCGCAATCTGGAAGCACATTCGAGACCTGCGAAAAACAGGATACATAATAGATGCCATTCCTAACAAAGGCTATCATCTTGCTTCATCCCCCGATATGCTTTTTGAGGAAGAGATTCACCTCTTTCTCAGTACAAGGACTATTGGGGAGAAAATTATTTTCCATAGGGAAATAGATTCTACAAACAACGTTGCCATGCTTCTTGCTTCCGATGGAACACCGCATGGAACGGTGGTTACATCCGATTCCCAGACCGGTGGACGGGGAAGACGAGGGAGAGAATGGTTCTCCCCTCCCGGATGCAATCTCTACATGTCTGTCATTCTTCGTCCATCTGTTTCTCCAGTGGAAGCTTCACAAATCCCTGTTATTTCGGTTATAGCTGCTGTCAGAGCTCTGGAACATTTGAATACCGGTCTTGATTTTCAGATCAAGTGGCCTAACGATATTCTGTGCCGTGGGAAAAAAGTGTGCGGAATACTATGCGAAATGAAGTCCGACACAGATCAGATTCAACATGTAGTTGTGGGAATCGGAATTAATGTGAATGTGACATCTATGCATCCCTGTATTTCCGATATTGCCACATCTCTGAAAATGGAAACGGATCAGGAATATTCCAGAACCAGACTATCCGCATCTCTACTGGAAGAACTTGAGATAATTTATCTGGATTGGCTGCAGGAGCGGAATCTGAAGAAATATATGGAAGAGTGGGAAAGATACTCTCTCCTGATTGGCAGGAATGTCAGAATAGAGACCCCATCAGAAACAATTACCGGTATTGCCACAAGACTGTCTGAAGAAGGAGCCCTTATGCTGAAGCTTTCCTCCGGAGCTCTCCGTAAAGTCTATGCCGGAGACGCTCATATAGCGAACCATCGGTGAGGTTCGGTCTGCCTGAAGCTTCATCGATCGAGCTCTCCATCTTCGATGTATCGGGAAGGCTTCTCGAACAGATTTCCACGGAAGAATATCCTGCAGGATATCACAGTGTATTCCTTGACGAACTCGCACCAGGGATCTACTACTGCTGGCTGAGTGCAGGAAGTGTCATCGATACTAAGCGTTTCGTTGTTATACAGTAGCTACCAGAGTTCGAAATGCGTCCACCACGGGGTACCAGTTATATCTCAGACTATTTCACTTTAGCTCTGTATTCCGAACTTATGTATTTTGTTTATTGCATCTCTCTGCAGGACTGATTAAATTGTCCTAAGAGGTGAGTCTTTGATGCTGTTTAGAATTTTACTGTTTACAATTGTATTGAACCCGATTGTTTCAAGCTCTGAAGAAACAACTTCGGGCACCATATGTGGCGTTGTAACGACTTACACCGGGCATCCCCTGGAAGGTGCAACAGTGATGATCGTTGGAACTTCCATGGGAGCTATGACAGGTTATAATGGAGAATTTATTATATCTGGGGTTGCTCCCGGTTCCTATTCTCTTCTGGCTTGGATGGTTGGTATGAGAAATATCAGTATCGATGTGATTGTAACAGGTGACTCATGGGTGGTTGTGGAGTTCAAACTCAGGAGTGGATTAAGTGAAGAAATTCCGATCTTCATCGAGATATAACTCGACATTCCCATTAATATCTGTTTATGCAATGCAGGCATCACTCATTCTTGTCGCTGGTGTTCTCAGACCATGCGTTGCTCAGGATACTGGCCTGAGTAGTTATGCAACACAGACAACATGGGAAGGAGGGGAGAGGGGAAGAAGAGGTACGTTTGAATGGTATGACAGGTTCCGTTCAGCATGGGGAATAGACTGGTTTAGTTTCCCCGGTTCCCTGGTACTAACCAGCGGTTATGTGAGAGAGCCTATAAGTTTTGAGCAGGATTTCAGGATAACCAGTATTTTACCGGCTGATGTTGATTCGGATGGTGATGTTGATTTATTTCTACTGCAGAAAATTGACAATAGAATCGGATGGCTGGAGAATGTGGGTGATAACTCTAGCTGGCTGTATCACAATATCCAGGATCCTTTCTACAAACCAAGAGTTTTAGCAGTATCTGATTTCGATGATAATGGTCTTAACGACCTTGCCGTGGTATCCGATGAGGATGGTTTGTGCATTTCTTTTCAGAAAGAGGAGGATATCTGGATTACCAAGAACATCGATAGGTATTTCTATATAGGAAGTAATCTGGTCTGTTTTGATCTCAATGGAGACGGATTGGAAGACATTATTGGTAGATCTCGCACCATAGATGAGACTCACTGGTGGGAAAATCCCGGTACAGATGATTCAGAGTGGGTAAAGCATGTTCTTGATAGAGTTGAGAATTCTGTTTTTTCTGTTTTAGCTTTGATGGTTGATGACTACGATGGTGATGGGTCCAAGGAGATGTATATAGTTACTTCTCATTGGCCTTCCGAATTAAGAGTGCACCGATTCGAAGAAGGTGACTACTTGCAGTCCAGGATTGATATTTCTCCGAGAACAACGATTGATAAAATAAAACAGATTATTGCACTTCCAGAATCAGGTATCTCATATGATGATGGTTCATTTGCTCGATTAGTAGCTCTTAGATATTCTCAACGCCATCCGTTTCCAGATGGAGTTATAGTGTTTGAGCATCAAGGATCCCGATGGACTGCGGATACATTGTTACTGGACGAGCATGGATCCAGCAGGATATCAGGTCCTCTCTATTCTTTTGATATTGATAATGATGGAGATCAGGATATCTGCACAACGGAATACTGTTTTGAGAATATTACTGATGATGAATCATGGATAGTTCACAACTATCGGAATACTGGATCAGAACAGCCCATAAGGGTGCTTGATCAGAATGCCGGGTTTGAATACCGTTTAATGGGTTATGATGAACCATTGGAGAATCTTGTATGTGCTGATCTTGACGGAAACGGCACAGAGGAGTTGATCTTCATATCCGATTATGCCCTCTGGTTCATTGACCATTTTAGCAGAGATAGAACAGGAGAACTTCTGTCCGAGGTTCTTCTCGTTGATGAATCGACTATCTGGCAGAGTATAGACTGGTCTTCTGATGAGCCTGAAGGTACATCTATTTCATTTTATGTTCGATTTGATGGTATGAATCCAATGGATTGGTTCGGTCCCATAAACGAACCGGGAAGCTTGCTGGATTATAGAGAATCGAGTTCCGGAACCTTTCAATACAAGGTGGTTCTGGAGTCCAACGATCCAGATGTAACGCCAGTATTGAACAGCGTGACAGTAGTAACCTGGTAGTAATTAAATCTTGGACATTGAGAAAGTTCCGACCTGTTCTGTTTCAAAAATAGTACGATTTAACTTGAAGAACTTGCCCTCGATTATGCTATCTTTTATCGAATGATGAATGAGTGCCGATATCAGCATATCATCTGCACCATCAATGTATGTAGCCTGACGAACACTTGAAAAATGGAGAAGAAGGTAATAATCCCCATCTCCAGGATAATCAAACACGGCATAGGTGTATTGTCTTATTGGAGGGTGAATGCCGGACCATGGGAAGCCCAGATTCGTGTGTATTTGAGGAAAAGTTCTGCCGTCATATTCCAGAATGGCACTGCCAGTATCATTGAACGATAATGTAACCTCGTTTATCAATGCATCATGAGTAGTATCGCAAGTCGCTGCAATCTCGAAAATAGGTGTATAAAGGTTTATGGTGCACTCGGAATATAGCTCTGGCTCAGAATCATCTGACTCAGAAAAATACAGGATTCCGGAGATAGGTCCATCCTTGAGTACTTCCAACATAGTAGTAAGGAGAGGACGGTTCAATGCCCGGTCCATGTCGTTAATCTTTAGTATTATACCTCTGCTTGAATAACTGGAACCACCTGAAGCGAATGCTCTGAAGAAAAGACTGAAATTGTCTAAATATCTTCTTGTGTCCTCGGAAACATATCTTTGCCGGCCTCTCAGGTAGAAATCCCTCCCAGCACTTACCATGTAAGCCTCTTCCGGTAAGCCTATGGGCCAGTAATCTTCATTGTCCATCTCGATCCTGAACATATAGACAGGGATTGAGCCATATTCATAGAAATCATCCATATTTTGCACAGATGCGAAACAGGGATACTTTGGCCAGAGATCAATATAGTAAGTACCATAGCTATAAGACTGTACATCCCCAGCAAAAGAACCTAATTGGATCCCCCGATAGAGATCTTCACCAGAGGGCATCATGCCAAATTCCGTCATATTAGCGTAGCCTGAACAGATATTTCCAAATGGATCCAGATCATTCCACAGAGGGTAACTTGAAGTGGTCCGCCGGCCGTTCTCCGTCGGAGCAACCGTGATATCGATCACTTCTGAGGAAAGCGGAAATCGAACAGTAATCTGAGATTCATGCATATTGAACTCCGGTTCATCTCCCCGGGAAAGCAGATTCAGATCATCGACCGTTAAGATATTGGGAGAAGTGCGCCCGACCATTATATAGAAGCCATCTCTTATCAGACCCTAACACTGAAGACTCCCGGCACTGTCCACTAGGAATAGGGCTTCATCCCCTTCCACAACGTTCATTCTGAATCGCTTGCTCAGAGTAAGCTCAACCACGAGTGAGTATGATCCAGTCCACACTTCAGTTACCCTGAAACTAAGAGAGTCATCCCACTTTGAGATTAGTTCTCCCTCAACGACATGAGCCAGTTGATCATACTCTTCATAGTTGAATGCGCTGGTTGGAATGGGGATATGGATCGGTGTACTTAACAGGCTCAATAGAAAGATTTGCAAAAACATAGTAGATTAATTATCACAAAAACAGCGAAGTAAGTCAAATTAAATGTCTCTGTTTATAATTGAATTCTTAAGACCATTAAGATACTCACATTGTCAACCGTGCACGCCAATGGTTCATATCATATAATTCCAATCCCATCAGGTAGATGATTGCCCAGCTATAGCACTTCTAAGATAATGATGTGTTTCGGTGTTAATATCACGCTGTAAAGGCTTTCTGCAGCTCAACGACACTTGTGATCCAGTCCAGGAAAGGTTTCCAACTGGAAATCAGTAGGGGTACTAAAGTTCTCGCAACAGATTATTGTGGGATTGCATATCTATTGAAAGTGGTTTCTGAATTGTGGTCCAATGTATCAGTCGGAGTTGTGGAATCCGATCTGTCTACTCCGAGCAGATAAAGCCAATAGGAACAACAACAAACGAACAATTACCAGGCTCTTGAGGACCAGGCCAATCGCGGACTGTCATGTCGATAACAATCGTGTCCAGATCAGCTGATATTTGATACTCGAGGATCTGGTCACCGATATATACATATCTGTGGTAAAAGATAAGTAGACTGCCGCCCTCGGGGAACAGGTGTTCCAACCTGGGAACACTGTCTCCACTATAGCCAATATATTCGAAAACCGCTTTCAACATATCTGGAGACTCAACGATATAGAAGCCATCCTGAGACCACTCCAGCGGCTCAAGGAGGATATCATCTACATAGCATCCATTGTCGAAGAACTCGACCACTATTTCACCAACAGATTTCTTGTATAACCTATGAGAATCCGTATAATCCGGATCGGATCCTCCGAAAATGCATCCTGTTGTGCTGAGTATAAACGCAAGAACTAATGCTGATATTACTTGTTTCATTCAGAATCTCCTCTACCTCATGTAATAATGCTAAAGAGGTAAGTAGCGGTCAAATTCGACACTGCGGTTAATTATACTAAAAGAGTTCTAAAAGCGTCCACTACGGGGTACCAGATGTCAGAAACACCAGAATCTCCGCTCCTGATACCTATCTTAACTCTTAACCTCAAATAAGTTTCTATTTTTAGTCATACACAGTTGGCTTAACATAAGAATATGGATTGACATGTATCAACAAATAACTATAGTTACTAAATAGAAACTATTGTTTAGATATAGATTCCTAGAGACTGGAGCAATATCATGAGGCCAATAAGTATTGAACAGAACTCTTTTCGGTACCCTCTGAACAGCATACTTGGAACCGAAGCGCAGATAAGACTCCTCAGAGTGATGATTACAGAGGTTAATGGACCTATCTCAATAATAGATGCTGCGGAGAGGGCTGATCTTACTCCATTAGGTGCAAGGAAGGCTATGAAGAGGCTTGCTGATGCTGGATTCGTCCGTGTTATCGGAGGTGGCCGGAAGCAGCAATACGAAATATCTCTGAATGATATTTTAGTACAGGCTGTTGCTGCACTGTTCTCCGCTGAAACTGATCGTTTTGAGCATATCCTGGCTTCAATCAGAAAGTGTATTGAAATAGTCGAACCGCAGCCAATCTCTGCATGGATACCTTCACTCCCTACCGATTCAGAACATCCGATCAAAATTTGTATACTTCAGGACGCCAGGAAATTAAGGGAGACAATACAGAATCTCCGGATACTGTTTCAGGAGCTGGAGAGGGAAGTGGACATGACTATCGAGTTGATCGGCTATTCAAAGGCTGATGCACCTCAACAGGTATCCGATTCACTGCATCTTTACGGTTTACCACCCAGTGGAGATAGAAAGATTGAAACCGGAATAACGAGTGGGCTTGTTTCCCACGAACAGCAGGATGAAAGATTGTCTAGAATATGCAGGATAATCGCTACGATGATCAATGAGGATAGATCCATCATCGGAAGGGCGGAGCAGCATATAAAGCTGATCCTTAAAGGCAAATCCGATTCAGCAACCGGGGACATTGAAGAGTGGAGGGATATACTCCAGAAATACTCTGTACGACGTCTTGTACAGTTTCTCTCCTCAGACGAAGAGCGTGCCATACGACTTCGACAAAGTTGTCCGTTTTTTGCGGTACTGAACAAGAAGGAGAAGGAGCGAGTATTAGAAGAGCTCGGAGGTGAGTAATGACTTTTGAACAGCTCCAGCATGCCATCAGGGCTGCGTGTGAGGTTACGGGCGACAATGAGTTGTGGGTATTCGGCTCTCAAGCAATTCTTAGTGTATATCCGGAAGCCCCAGAAAACCTTCGCACATCCATCGAAGTTGATGTGCAACCCAAGAACTTACCGGAGAGAACGATCTACATCGATGGAGCCCTGG
>JAUWJE010000021.1 GCA_030607835.1 Candidatus Fermentibacterota bacterium
GTGCGGCATCTGCGCGAAGGTCTGCCCCTATTCCGCCATCCAGTGGGACAAGGGAGAGGTGGCGAAGGTGATTGACGCTGCATGCGCCGGCTGCGGCAACTGCGGAGCAGCCTGCAAGTTCGGAGCGATCACCATGCGGCATTTCACCGACGCTCAGCTTAAGGCGCAGGTCAGGTCGATACTTTCAGAGGATGCAGCGGACAAGGTGCTCGTCTTTGCCTGCAAATGGTGCTCCTACGCTGGTGGTGACACCGCTGGTATTGCGCGGCTCCAGTACAGTCCATCCAACCGCCTTGTAAGGACGATGTGCTCTGCGAGGGTATCCGAGGAGATGGTTCTGGAAGCGTTCAGGTGCGGTGCCCCCGTTGTGCTCGTGTCCGGCTGCCACTTCAGTGACTGCCACTACATCAATGCCAACAGGGAGACGGTTAAACGCGTCCAGCGCCTCTGGGACAGGTTGGAGAAGGATGGCATAAGGCCCGAGCGGCTTCAGCTGGAATGGATAAGCGCCGCGGAGGGGTCGAGGTTTATGAACGTGATGGACCGGATGGAGGATTTACGCCGGACCGTAACGAGTGACGAAATGACACACGCCATGGATGTCCTGAGGCGGGATCCCGGGAAGGAATCCACCCCAGTCCGAGGAGAATGATGAAGAAAACGACGTTAGAGACCTTCAAGTGCATGATGTGCGGTCACGAATACCGCGAAAATGTCGAGAAGGGGGAGGACAGAGAATGGTCCTGTCCCGAATGTCGCTCCAACAGCATCCGGCATCTTAAGCGCAGCGACAAGGAGGGAGAACCTCCCGCATAGAACATCCGTCATGGGAATGGAGGTGATGATGCCCGAGGATGCCGACAGGGATGAACCGGTTCGAGTTAATTTCCGGTTCAGGCGCGAGCTGGCACAGAAGATAGAGGGGAACCTCGCCAGCTTCTGCTACCAGTGCGGAGCCTGTGTGGGTGATTGCCCGGCAACCACCTACAGCAGCGGATTTAACCCGAGGGAGATCATGCTAAAGGTGCTCTACGGCCTGGAGGATGAGCTGCTTGGCTCCGAGTCTGTGTTGTGGCAGTGCACGAACTGCTACAATTGCCATGAACGCTGTCCGCAGGAAGTCAAACCGGTGGAGGTGATTATCTCGCTGAAGAACATGCTCGCGGCCCGGGGCATCTACCCCGAGGTGGTCAGTAAGATAATAGGCACCTTCGAGACAACGGGGCGGACGGTGCGCATTACAAGCGCCATCGACCGCCAACGTGCCAAATTTGGTCTGCCACCTCTCCCACCCGTACCCATGGACGAGGTACGGATTCTCCTGGAACCCGACACCGGAACGGACGAAGAGGAATGAAGCGCTTCGCCTTCTTCCCAGGCTGCCTGATCCCTGCCCGATACCCCGCGATGGAGTTCGCCATACGCCAGGTCCTTCCGAGGCTCGGGATCGAGATCGTAGATCTCGAAGGCTCGTCGTGCTGTCCCGACCCGATCTACTTCAAGTCCAAGGACAAGCTCTCATGGCTCGCTGTAGCCGCACGGAACCTGTCGCTTGCGGAGGATCTCGGTCTGGATGTCGTCACGAACTGTTCCGGTTGCACGGCGACGCTGTCGGAAGCGATCCATCTCCTCGAGGACGATATCCTGAAGAAGAAGGTCAACGATCGGCTCGGACGCATAGGCAGGGAGTACAAGGGAACTACAAGGGTGAGACACATCGCGACCGTGGTTCGTGACGAGGTCGGGTACGAGAGGGTCCGGGAATCCGTGGTCCGGCCTCTTGAGGGTTTGAAGGTGGCGATACACTACGGCTGTCACCTGCTCAAGCCCAGCAAGATTATGCAGGTGGATAACCCCGACAACCCCCAGGTGATGGAGAGGCTGGTGGAAGCGCTTGGCGCAACGGCAATCCGACACCGTAACTGGTACCTGTGCTGCGGGAAGGCTTGCCAGACCGAAGATATTCCGATGAACATGATGCACGATCTACTCACCACCGTTAAGGCGGCCGAGACGGATATCCTGGGAATGATCTGCCCGACGTGCTTCAGCCAGTTCGACTACGGCCAGATGAAGATCTCGAAGAAGTTCGACGAAGTCTTTGATATCCCGCCGGTCTACTACTTCCAGCTCCTCGCTTTCGCGCAGGGGATACCTTACGAGAAACTCGGTTTCGACAGCCAACGTTTCAAGCCCGAGTGTCTTCTCCGCTTTTAAATCTTACAAATCTATATCCAGCATCAAAATTTATTCGCTGCCTTAAATCACCAAATTCATTGTCCCATAGCCCTGATTCCAGATCTTTTTCCAGTCTTTGTATTCCACTTTTAACTACTATTGAGTCTGCAAGTGCGAAACCTGACATACTATTTCGAACCTGAGCATCCAGGTATAACTCCGGTTTATTCCACCCCACAGCCATAAACCGATCAGACAAATCAATCGGAAGCAGAAATTCTTGGACTTCTACTGACCACTGTCCTTGTTTAGCAATAGATCGGGCTAAATCACTAATCGGTGGAAAGAGATTAAATGCCTGTTGCCAAATATCAGGGAAATACTCCTTGAACCAAAAATCTTCGCATTCTCTAGGATCAAATGTAAATATTACGATGGGGCCATCAGGGCAAATTCTAGAAAATTCTATGACAGTCTTTCTAAGAGACAAAAAATGATGTATAGCTAAAACGACCACGACACCATCTACAGAATTATCCAGCAACGGTATTGATTCTGCTGTTCCATCAAGCCATATCACATTGTTATTATGGACAGTCTGCTTTCGCATCTCTAATGATGGTTCAACAGCTATCACTTTGAATCCCAAGTCTGCCAAGGCATTGCTATAGTTGCCAGTACCTGCTCCGATGTCTGCAATGATTGATTCCTCAGGTAATTCCAGCAGGCATTCGATAGCGTTCACTATTCTTCTATCTGCAGTTCTATGCCTATTATATTTATTACCTATTATATTGTAGATTATGTTTTTCATGAGCATATCATTAAAGTTCACCTATATTTATCGCGATAGCGGAAGAATATTAGGTGGAACGGTTTGTTCACTATTCTATACATGCTTAATTGATTTCAGGCAATTCAAGCATATAGACTTTCTGGAATCCTGACACAGGATCGAGATTCCAGACGAGACTACCATTCGGGGAGATGCTGAATTTCCAATGCCGTCCACACCTTGGGAATTCCGCTGAACCGATATGCTCGCCATCATTATTAAATATGTCAAAGACAGGTTTCTCTTCTGTTCCTCGCTGGATCCATAAGTTTCCGCATTTGTCGACCCCCATACCCACAATGAGTGTGTGGTAGGGATCCGGTTCAGAGGTTTCTGGAAGTGCGTTCAGACCCATTGAAGCAAGCTGCATTTTCATATACTCAGTTTCTTCAAGCAGTTCCTGTGGAGTTTTCGCAACTGTTGGAATTTCCAGAGTTGCATAAAACAGGAGGTTCCCCTCAATATCCCAGCAATGTATTTCATATTCGGTTGAAGATTTCCTGGTGTAGAATAACCGTCCGTCACCATCGGTTGCCATTATGGCGTACCCACCCCCAAGCAGACCTGTTGGTGAAGAGACAACAGTCTCAACACTCATCATTACAGAATCAGAATGGAAAACAAGTTCCTGTGCAGTATCTGTCAATGAGTACAGGGAAGGTTTTTGAATCAACAGAAACTGTTGAGAATTCAATATTTCGATTTCAGTTTCACATGCCGCAAAGTGTCTCGAGTCGGCTGGAACAATCGCTTCAGGTGATATATATGACCAGTCAGCTAACTCTGAGACGCTTTCTTCACTGCGATCAAGGATAACAAGAGATCTTTTCAGCATATCCCTTACGATTATCTTACCATCAGGCAGCAAGGCCATTTCCTGCGGATACAACAACTCACCAGGTCCATTTCCCCGTCTTGATAGAGTTGCCAGATATGTACCTTCAGGGGAGAATTCTCTGATACAACAAGCACTTTGATCAAGCAGGAGTATCGATCCTGATGATGATACTTCCACATCAACTATCGAACCCAGTACATAGCAGGAATCACCGGTTTCAATACCAATGCTGTCAAGCACAGTAATAGTCAGCCTATCGGGAAATGGTTCAGCCCATTGTGAGTCAGTGCATCCTGAATACAAAGAAATAGCTAGACACGATATGAATGTAAGAAAAAGGTATTTGAACAATTGAAATCCTTTCAGTACGGTGGCTGTTTTTATTAGTGGCGATTAAGCTAAGCTGCGGTCTGAAACTCCGTCAGCTTCAGCAACTTGCTAAAGGCTTCTGACTTCAAAACAGCAAAATGGACGCTGTCTAAGTCCTCCAGGTTATCTACCTCCTCTTCATGAAAGCATAAATTGCAAGGTGAGGAGCGTATTTTCCGCTAATATGAATCGTCTTCAATTCGTCTATCTGAAAGTATGGTTCGAAAAGGTCTCTGAGTTCTTCTTCAGAAGAGAAATACAAGAGGGTGCCCAGCGGTGTTTCTCTGTATTTCCCTGAGCCGCCAAACTGCGGAGTTTTCTCGCTAAAGCAGAGAGACAGATAGCGGCTTTTCGGCTTCAGTATGCCGTGTACATTCTCAACGTACTTTTCTCTCCGATTGGGGAATATATGATGCAGGAGTTCCCAATCATATGCAAAGTCGAAAGTCCCCTTAACTTCCATCAAACCACCAAGAACGTCAGCGACAATAAAATCACATTTTACTTCTCTCTTCATCGCATTTTCTTCAGCAATTCTTATGGCTGTAGGGGAGATATCGACTCCTGTAACGTCAAATCCTTTGGTGGCAAGATAAATGGCATAGTTGCCAATGCCGCACCCCAGATCAATGGATTTGCATGGTCGCACTTTTCCAGTCTCAACCAGTTCAACCAGAACTTCCGGAGGCTCCTCAATATTCCAGGGGATCTCCTCCTGCGGCATTCGCTTATAGATTTCATCCATATCAGTCTCTTTGTCGCTGTGAATTGAACTAGCTATCAAAGCACTTCGCTGTACGGCACTAGTGGAACACGAGTAGACACTGCATGCAATGCAATGTTGTGAATCATTTCATCTACCGTAGTGCAACAGTCAGCAAGGATTGAGACCTTATACTTCTCAGCCGATTTTGAAATAGCAGTATGAGTAACACAATTTTGCGTCATCATACCGCAAACAAGTAGCTCTGTGGTTCCAAGACTTGCCAAAGTCTTTTCCAGTGTGGTTTCCACAAAGCTGTCGGCATACTCTTTGATAACAATGGTTGCATTGGGAGCAGCCGCAAGAATGCGCGGATGAACATCAGCTCCCGTAGTGCCTTCATTGAAGAAGGGCGCAATACCCATAGCGGCATTAGCGATATGTTGTATCACGATGACAGGGACATCCTGCGAGATCGCTTTCTCAATAGCGATCTCGATATTCTTCAGAATTGTGTCGGTATTCCAAAGTGGGAATTTCCCGTCTGGGAAGTAGTCATTTTGCAGATCGATGACCAATAGCGCTTTGCTCATGGTTCTCTCCTTATTGTGTGAGTTGCCTAACGCTCTGCATAACCAGCGCAGGTACTACTTGAGCAAGTCACTCGACCCCTGCGTCTGGTTCATGCAGTTGTTGAATCCAACGTAATTTCACTGTACTGTTATTTCATAGAAGCATAGCCATCTAGCATCAGATGCATAGTCATCAATAATGTATACATTTCCGTTCAGAGACCCCGTTTGAATACACTGATCATAAAGGTTGAAAGGTATATCACTCTGAAAGCCCTCAGAAATTGTGTTCAATTCGAAAGCAATGTAATCAGGTTCGTTATCATGTATACCTAAATACGAGATTTGCATTACTAAGTATCGACAGTCTGGCATAACGGCAGTTGGTAGAGTAGAACTAGGTGGATAGGCTACTGGTTCACCAATGAAGTACATCCTGTAAGTATTATCTTCAACGAAGAACTGAGCAGTCCCAATGTTTATTCTCCCAAGGCAAGGTAGTTCAAAGTATATCTCTATATCAAAGATAGTTGGTTCTGCTTCTAAACTGTCAAGATATTCGGTTACTTTCGATGTATTTTCAAGAATTGGACGTGTTACATAGAGATCAAGGTAAAACCTATTTGATTCAAATCTATCAATAGTGCCAATAAGATAGAGAGCTGGCCTATTATTGCTGAGGAGAGTGACTCTGATATCATTTGCGTCACGGCAGTATAAGTATCTTCTACTTCTGCGAGTGTAGGTTACCCAAGCACGGAGCCCATCAAATGTACATATTTCCGATGATACTCGATAGTGCTCGTTATCCGGCGCTAAATCGAATCCAATAATCTCATCAGAAATTGGAAGATGTAGATTAACTCTGTAGTGATAGTTCGTATCAAGAGTTTCGCCAGCCTGTAAACTGGCCAAATCATCTTCAGTTAGAATACTTTCTGTGAAGAAGATGTCCCACAAATTAGTATGACAATAGTAGTCATTAAACGGATATAGCAAATAATAGCCATTACCTATAGATCCGCAACACTCAATCTCATTTCTCTTATTAGAGAAAATCAAATATTCTTCATTCAACTCGAGAATAACTGTTCCTGTCAAGCGATCCTCTGGATTACTAGGTACAGAGCGCCAAATATGGGGTGGAATGCATAGAGAAATTGAATCAATGTTCGTAGTTTCATTTTTCAGCATCGTTTGCATTTGGAATGTAACTAAGATTGAGTCACCTAATACTCTTTTTTCTAACACTTTGCCAATAAAAACAAGAGGGCAGTTAGAATAATAGGTTGCAATTGATTCAGTCTGGGTATCAGTAGAAAAACACATCCCACAAAATACTGCTAATGCTGTGGTTAGTTTGGTTACGATTCTAACCAATGTATACCTCCGAAGTGATTCAACGCTTCAGTTCAGCGGATGGAATAAGAGTCTGGGCGGTATTGACATTCCGCTGTAACTGATTGTTAGGTGTCTAGTTTCTGATCTCACAGAAAATACTTGAGTTGTCCACGGTTTCAACACTAACTTGCGAGCCAAGTCCCCTTGCAAGATCTAGTATTTCCTCTGGTTTTAAGGTTGTAGCCCTGAAGCCATCTTTGCAGATGATAACTCCATTTCCAGTTTGTGACTCGTCGATCTCACCAATCAGCCTATGATCCGCCTGGATTCTGAACCAGTCGAGACGATCCCCCCAAAAAGCCTCACTGTAAGTTGAAAACAGAATTGTTCCCCCTGATGTGGTTACAGCAATCGCTGCTTCAAGCAATTTGCGTTGGTCTACATTGAATGCAGAAATACCGTTCTGAATGAAGAAGACCATATCAAAAGAGTCGTGATTGAAACCAAGCTCGACAGCATTCATCAGCGATAATGCCGTGTTGGGAATCTCAGCAAGATATTCACATGCCAAACGAAGACTTGATAATGAAATATCCACGCCAAAGAGCATGTCTGCGTCGATTTCCGAAAGGTCTTTGAGTACTCTTCCATATCCACAACCAAGTTCAAGGATCTGAGTTCCGGGCTTGATTCGTTCTCGGATATGTTGAATCTCCGCTTTAAGATATGTTTGCACTCGAGGCGGAGCTAGCTCATAGCATCGAACTAGACGATCAGCCGATAGAGTCTTGGAATAGTACGAATCAGTCAAAAGCAATCCATTCCAGGTTTATATGTTGTGCGAGACCTAACGTCTGAACTCACTGGTTTTTACGAAGCGAAGCGGAGTAAAAATCCAGTGCCGTGATTTGTTATGTGTCCTTGCATTTTTAGAATTAATATTCAATTTCAAGCGATACATCCTTTGCCGCTTCGACGCATAGCTTCATATCGTGCAAACCAATATGTGCTTTATAAATCTCCCTTTCTTCATTTAGTTTCTTTACTTTTTCATACAACTCCTTGTAATCGGCAGCCGCAACTTTTTCAGCAGTATCATAGCCTGCTTCGAGCAAAACATAAGCAAAAGTATGATTTACCCATCTTATCCGTGAAAGATCAGTTAGTTTAGCGAGTTTAAGTATTTCATTCTCATTAATTCCTGTTTGGTTTGATATTTCATTTCTGCTTTGCGGCGTCAGAATTTTATTGAATATTTGAAATGTATTAATAATTCCAAAATTTTTCAGTTGCAGAATCACATTTTCAGCAATACCAGGGAAATCTTTTATATTGTTGGGTTTTTGTCGATAGCTTTTTATCTCTCTGATAAGTATCTTTAGATAATCTTCTGGTATTCCGCTCTTCTTTGAGAAATCTTGAACTTTATTTTTATTCTTTAACGCATTTTGTAGTTCATCTACATTCTTAATTTGTTGTTTCTGTATAATATTGAAGACACCATCAATATCATTTTTTAGAATTAATCTACTCGGGAGCAAATCTGCAGACTTAAGAATATTTCGATATTTTCCAATACTTATATCTATCAAATCAATGTAGTATCCCATTTTTCACCCTTTACCCTCTATTTTTTTAGACACATAACAATCAGCGTAACCAGCGCCGTTACCCTTTTCCCATTCACTGACAGGCGTCTAGTTCATGCTGTGGTTATGCATTTGTTGCACTGAGAATACACAAATCCAGACAAGTGTTGTATGCTGGTAATAGGTCCACTTTGGCCCCTTCTAGTACAATGCCTGTAGGTGAAGCATTTGCCTTTATACTGCAGGGGTTCTTTACCTCAATTGTCCAATTGGCGTTTCTATAATGCGTAAGCAGTCTGTTGCGATATAACATTTCCGTTAAGCCAGCCTCTTTGATTACTGCACCGTTTTCCAGATCATCTTCGGGGTAGAAGCTAGAAACTGCAATGAACTTGCCATTGACTATTCTATAGAGTTCCTCGAGTAGGTTTCCAGGATTCTGGATATTGGAAAGGCCAACGAAAGTAGTAAGCAAGGAAATGGAGTTGGTGGTAAAAGGAGTCTGACGAGCATCGAAGGCCAGCAAGCTAACTCGATCGTATAGACCCTGCTCCATTAGCCATTTTCGATTCCTCACTAATACACTGGGACTGAAATCTGTCACAACAATCAAATTAGGCAGATCCTTAAGCATCCTTCTGACTAGTGTACACTCTCCTGAAGCGAGATCGACAATGGGGCTGTCGGATTGGGAAACTTCATTGATTAAATAGTCCATTTGGCTGTTCATACATCTGGTTGTATCCGCCGAAAACATCGCCTTCTTGGAAATGGAATAAGCAGCATTTGCTGCTTCGATATCGCCGCGGGTTTTATGTATTTCACCTCTGTAATGTTGATCAACAGGTCCGAGCGTATCGAGATGCACATCCATGAGTCTTTCTTCAAGTTCCGGGTTCTGTTTCAAGTACTGCTCCAACCCGTTGTCTACCTGTTCCCAAAGATCATTTCGCTTTAAATCCGTAGTCAAGAATACGCCAATTCCATCTTGAATTGAATAGGAACCGGAACAACGATGACATAGAACCTGAGCTGTCACAATTCTGTCAGTAGTCTGCTCTGTGATATCCCAGTCTAGTTTGCCGTGGCATTTAGGACATTCCAAGATTTCTACTAGATACTTCTGCATGTGTACTCCTTTGAATCGCTAGTGCATAACGCTTCAGCTCAGTTGCATGTAGTATTACTTTTGCTTCCCGATTTCAAGCACTACTTGTCAACTGTAGCTGATTGTTATGTGATCTATAGTAGCTTCTCTTTCTAATTTGTTGGCTTATGTGCAAGAAGAATTAAGTGATGCGAATCTTCGTTGTACTGCTTGCCGCTAATACTCCCAAAGGATTTGACTTTAGAAAAACCAACAGAAGTTAGCATTTCACGCAACTCGGATTCGTTATATAGACGCATGCCGTAAGTGAATTCAAGACGTTGACTACCCTTGAGGACTATCCAGCGAGTAGTATTCCAGGTCCAGTCATCATTTGCAGTAGCCTCTTCGAGTCTGATCGTCCCGTTGTCTTCTTCATGCCAATATCGAAACTGATGTTAACTCCGGTTTTGCATAATATGCTCCCGACTTACAACTGAGAGCAGAAGCTTACCTCCCGGTTTCAGAGAGAGCAGGCAGTTGTCAAGAACTTTCCAGTCATCCTGTGGATCCTGAAAGTACCCGAAAGAGTTGTACATAATCACGATATTGTCAAAGATCTCGGGTTCAATGAAATTTCGCATGTCCGCGCACAGAAAACGAACATCGAGCCCCAACTCTGCTGCCTTCTCGGAGGCTTCCTGAATGAAATTGGGATTCAGATCAATCCCACTGACGGAGTATCCATGTTTGGAGAACGCCAAGGAATGCCTTCCGAATCCACACGCCATATCTAAAATCGATTCGCAGGGCTTCATTTCCAAAAGCTTAGCGATTTTTTCAGCAGCTGCTTCGGACATTTCAATTCTTTTCTTGCTCCAGATGAAGGATCGATTAGCTTCCCAATATTCCGGATCGTTAAACCATTCAGAAGGGGGTAGTTTCAATTCGTTTTCCTTTCACATAACGCCCTAAATCAGCAGACTGCAATAACATGGATTCTGGTACAGGAGCCGCAGTTCTGTTGAATTTAGTTGTTATGCATTTGTCCCCAATAGAACACACCATTCCAAATATGTACTTTGTACTGGCAAACCATCTACTCGTGCTCCCTCTAATACAACACCAGGAGGTGCAGGATTAGTCTTTATACTGCAGGAGTTCTTTACCTCGACTGCCCATCCTGTGTTATGAAAGTGTTCCAATAATTTATCCCTGTAACACAATTCTGCAAGACCAGCCTCTTCAATCACTACACCATTTTCTTTATCATCTTCAGGGTAGAAACTAGAAACTGCAATGAACTTGCCTTTGACTATTCTATGAAGTTCCTCGAGTAGGTTCCCAGGATTCTGGATGTTGTTAAGACCAGCGTGTGTGGTAAGCAATGAAATGGAATCGTTCGCAAATGGTGTCTGACGAGCATCGAAGGCCAGCAAGCTAACTCGATCGTAAAGGCCCTGCTCCATTAGCCTTTTTCGATTTTTCACTAATACACTGGGGCTGAAATCTGTCACAACAATCGAATTAGGCAGATCCTTTAACATCTTACTGACTAGTCCACACGCTCCTGAAGCGAGATCAACAATGGGGCTGTCGGATTTGGAAACCTCCTTGATTAAATAGTTCATTTGGCTGTCCATACATTGGATTGCATCTTCTGAATAAAGCCTCTTATTAGCAATATCGAAAGCAACCTGTGCCGCTTCAGTTTCACCACGACTTAAGTGTACACGACCTCTGTAATGTTGATCAACGGGTCCGAGGGTATCGAGAGGTACATTCATCAGTCTTTTCTCAAGTTCCGGGTTCTGTTTAAAGAACTGTTCCAACCCGTTATCTACCTGTTCCCAAAGATCATTTCGCTTTAAATCCGTAGTCAGGAATACTCCAATTCCATCTCTAACGGGATACGTACTGGAACAGTCCTGACAGCAAGCTTCAGCTAATTCAATTCGTTCGTGTGATTGTTCAGTGATATTCCAGTCTAGTTTGCCGTGGCATTTGGGACATTCCAAGATTTCTACTAGATATTTCTGCATGTGTACTCCTTTAAATCTCTATTGCATAACATTAAGGCTCAGTGGATAGTATCTCACTTGGAATTCAACTCAGCGGGTACTATTCCACTGCAGCCTCTGGTTATGGCTCTTATCTTAAAAGACACCAGCCTGTGGTTTCAGAAATCCCACCAGACTGCATCCTGCACAAATATAACCCCGCTGAAACAGGTTCTCCATTTTGGTTACTACCATCCCATTGAATCGAATGTTCTCCTACAGCAAGCTCGGAATTGTTAAGCGAGTAGATGATCCTGCCGGAAAGGTCATACACTTCAATTGAAGTGTATCCCGGTTCTGAAAGCTCGAAAGCAATAGTTGCGGAGGAACGGAAAGGATTCGGGCTCGCGCAAAGATCAAACCGGTGAGAAGTATCCAGGCTGATCCCTGTCCCGGTAACGGTGAAGCTTATGGTGTCCGCAGCAGCAGGAACTCCTTCATCGAAGAACGTTACTATCAGCTCATTTGATCCCACTTCTGCGAACAGATCGTCTAGGTAGGTGTATTGCAAACCGGTTCCAAAAGCATAGAGATTCCAGTCCATAACGGCTATGTAAACAACACCATCCGTAATTGCAGGACTGGAATAGATGTTCCCGATGGTTTCATAAGACCAGATTTCTTCACCGGTGTCGCAGTCCAGTGCAACGACTCTTGGATCATCCCGGTTGAAATTTTCGCCATAAAATACGATACCGTCAGCAATCCCGGAAGAACCGTGCTGCCAGCTGGGGACTGACCAGACGGTGATTCCGTTGGACGCATCAAGGCAATGAAAGGTATCTATCTCATCCCCGAAGTAGAGCCTACCATCGTGATAAGCAGGAGTTGCTGTGATAGAACCTGGATTAGCAATAGCAACCTCCCAGACGGTAATTCCTGTTATTGCGTCAATTGCCCGTGTTCTGCCGTCACTTCCGCTTATGTAGATCAAACTGTCCACAACAACCGGAGATGAATCCCAGTAACCTTCGTAACTGTCGGTATTCTCCCAGAGAATGCCACCGGTTTCTGCATCAAGTGCATAGAAGGAAGTCACATCACTGTTGCGCCAGGTTGGTACATATACAAATTGATTCCAGACAGTCATACAGCTTGCTGTATATCCGGCAAGTGCATTCGACCATATCTGCGAGCCTGTCACCGCATCAACGCAAAAGATATGGGATGAATATTGCGAGAAGCTGGATCGTCCACAGTACACTCTGCCATCTACCACTGCCGGTGTGCTTCCAGACCAATCGGCAGCACCGATACCCCAGATCCTTTCACCAGTCAGGGCATCAAGGCACCACAGTGAATCACTTGCAGTGTACAGGTAGCCGTTCTTCACGGTCACCGCATCATCCGTATAACCAGTTCGGTATTTCCAGATCAACTCACCGGTAGCTGCATCAAGGGCATAAAGGGAATCAGTACCATTGTTGGAGGGGTAGTAAACAATTCCTTCAACGATCACCGGTGTAGGGAACTCATGGGTAGTTCCGGTGACCGGAGCGGTCCAGAGTATCGTGTTGTCCGTGGGTGCAGGTGATTCTGAAAAGCCATGATGAAGGTCATTCTGCATGTATGTGTACCAGTCAGTATTCAGTCGGGGGATGTGAACCACAGGCTGACCGTTAAGGGAGTAGTGGACCGAATCGGCCATTTCGTTTTCATTTTCCACGATTGCCCTGACTGTGAGCCAATCACCATTATAGGTCTCGCCGTCGATGGGTTCAATAA
>JAUWJE010000200.1 GCA_030607835.1 Candidatus Fermentibacterota bacterium
CCGAACTCCATAGCATGAGCATCGATTCTGCCCACCCAGATCTCCGGCGCCCTGTCACCGGAATGCACATCCAGCAAGCCATCTTCGTCAATGTCTAGCCATATTCCGTCAAGGTCCATCAGATAGAGATCCATCGGAAATTCCTCGTGTTGTTCGGTGAATTCATCCATCTCGAACCACGCTCTGGGAAGGTTTCCTACAAGCACCGCTCCACTGATATCTGAATGCGTCTGGAGGAATGTTCTGAGATCAGCTGCTGATCCACCACTCATAATCCAGGGAGTGACATTCCAGCCCTCCGCTGACAGATCTGATTCAAACTGTGCAAGCTCTGAAGCCAGTGGAATCTCAAGTCCCTCTGCGATTACAATGATTACATCCGAATCACCTCTGTCGGGAGAGAGAGAAATTGATTTATGAAAATCTGCCTGAAGAATGGAAAGCGGAGATGGCTCGACCTGTGCCATTGAACGTTGCATTGGTCCCATTGGAACCGGTGTCTGAGCCAGAAGACCAAGCAGAAGTATTGTATTCATTGTTTACCTCTCCAATATAGCTGCTAGTATGCTCTTGCGAGAATAACTTTCACGCTTGTTTCCCTGCCGGTCATAATGCACTTGCCGGAACCCCCGGTCTGATCCAGGGGGATACATCTGACTGTGGCTTTTGTCTCCTGCTGAAGCCTGATTTCGTCATCAGTGTCACCATCCCACCATACACTGTAGAAGCCCGGTCTTTCTTTGATCGCTTTCGTGAATTCTTCAAAGGATTCTGCGGTATATGTTCTTTCATTCAATTTCTCTGTCGCTTCATTGAGCATCTCTTCCTGGATTTTATCCAGCAATCCCGGCAGCTCGTTAACAACATTATCCAGTGGTACTTTGAATTTTCCGTCTCTTCCAGGATTGTTCCTGGGGCTGAGCATGACATATCCTTCTTCAATATCCCGGGGACCGATTTCAAGTCTGAGAGGAACACCTCTAACTTCCCAGTAATTGAATTTGAAACCGGGACTCATGCCTTCACGGGCGTCCAATTTAACTCTGATATCCAAGTTTTTAAGCTCTGATGCTATCTTCTCCGCTGTTCTCATGGTTTCTTCTCTTGAAGCGTCCTTAAGAATGGGTACGATTACAACCTGAACTGGTGCAAGCCTTGGTGGCAGACGGAGTCCATTCTCATCGCCATGGGCCATGATTACACCACCAATCAGTCTGGTTGATACACCCCAGCTGCTTTGATGAACGTATTTCTGTTCGTTGCTGCTGTCGAGATACATTGTATTGAACGCTTTTGCGAAGTTTGTGCCCAGATAGTGGCTTGTACCGCTCTGAAGTGCCCAGCCATTCCCCATCATCGCTTCAATTGTATAACTGTCAACTGCGCCTGCAAACTTCTCACGTTCGGTTTTTCTGCCAGGGATAACAGGGATTGCCGCCACATTTCTTGCAAAATCTTCATAAACATGCAGCATTCGAAGAGGCTCTTCTCGTGCTTCCTTTTCATTTGCGTGCGCGGTGTGACCTTCCTGCCAGAGGAATTCTGTGGTTCGAAGGAATGTTCTGGGTCTCATTTCCCATAGAATCACGTTTGCCCACTGATTCAGCAGCATGGGAAGATCACGGTAACTGTTGATCCACTTTGAGAACATGTGGTTAAACATTGTCTCGGAAGTAGGTCTGAGAACAAGCGGTTCATCCAGTTTCTTTCCACCAGCATAAGTGACCACAGCCAGTTCCGGAGAGAATCCTTCGATGTGTTCCGCTTCCTTTTCAAAGAAACTCTGAGGGATCAGCATGGGAAAGTATACATTACTGTGTCCCGTATCCTTGAAGCTGCGATCCAGACTCGCTTTAATATTTTCCCATATGGCAAATCCATAGGGTCTGATGATCATGCATCCCCGTACAGGGGCAGAATCCGACAATTCAGCTTCTCTGATAACATCCTGGTACCATCTTGCATAATCTTTTTCGGGATTCGTAATATTTTTTGCCATTGATCTGCTTCCTGTTTGAGCGAAAGTTATCTATTTTCCTTAATGCGAAAACTAATTCAGAGAAGCGGATACTCCAAGGGGAGAATTGACACAACCGTTACTTGTTATTAACTTTTTAGTATAGGGGGCCGATTGCTGGGAGTGGCAAAAAAAACCGATGAAGGCTGCGCCCCGATGTTTTGCCGATGCGTGATCTGGTTAAACAGGTAGACAGAGGCAGCAACAGGCCGTTATAAGCCCTTTAGCCCTGTTTTGAGAAACATTCTCATGGGATATGGCCCCCACATTTCTTCAATGGGCGAATACTCCGCCCGAAAGGCAATAACTTGGTTTCGTTGAGGACATTATACTCGTCGGTCGATGACCGGAGTTACAGATGGATACTCATTATCTTCACCTTCTACACAGCCATTCTTGTTTTTGTCCCCTTGATTCGTCTTGTTCCCAGGGTGCCTGTACCGCTTCTATCAATTGCTCTGTGTTTCCTTCTATACAAATGGAGAAAGCTGCCTGCAGTACTAAAGCCCTGGTTATTCTACCTGGTTCTTGTACTGTCCTACTGGCAACTGCAGTTTGTTGTGACATCACATTTTCAGGAATTTCATGGCGCAGGAATCATTGCCTTGGAGAAAAAACTGTTTGGTTCACTTCCTGTTGTCTGGTTGCAGCAGCATCTTTATCAACACGGAGAATTATCCTGGTACGATTATCTGTTTGCGATTTTCCACTCAACTCTCTTCTTTCTTCCAATAGTATTCCCGCTGCTTCTGCTGCTCAAACGCGGAGTTGAACGGATGAAACGGGCAACGGTTGCAATTACACTGCTGACACTTGCCGGGTACGCAACGTATGTGTTATTCCCGCTTACTCCTCCCTGGATGGCTTCACTTGAGAATGCAATTCCTCATGTGGAGAGAATTACTATCAGAGCGCTTGGTGAACTTGCGCCGGGAGGTATAATCTCAGCCTTCAGTCCAAGCCCTAGAGGTGCAATGCCTTCACTTCACGCAGGAGTGCCGATACTGATAATGATAATGGCATTCAAGGAGTTTGGATGGAAGGCCTGGTGGATATCCATTCTGGTAATTGGAATTTGCTTCGAAATCATATATGGTGCCGAGCATTACATTATTGATATTGTGGCAGGTCTTATTTATGCTGTTGTTTCCTACATCATCGTCTTTAGATTGTTACTTTCGGAAGTGGTTGCGAAACCTGGCTCCAGTGGTGCCGGGAAGGAGATACTTGAATGAAGGGAAATGTACGATCTCTTCTCTTAAAGAAAGAAAAGGGTGAAAGGATCGTATCGCTTACTGCATATGATTTTGTAACCGCAAAGCTTGAAGAAGAGGCCGGAGTTGATTTTATACTTGTCGGGGATACCCTTGCCATGGTGGTTCTTGGAGAGGAGACAACCCTTACTGCTAACCTTGAGATCATGCTGGTTCATACGAAAGCGGTCAGTCGGGGAGCAGAAAACACCCTTATAGTAGGAGATATGCCATTCGGATCTTACGAGTGCTCCGATGCTCAGGCAGTGAAGAACGCTGTGCGATTCCTGTCAGAGGGAGGGGCTGATGCGGTTAAACTGGAGGGCGGTAACGAGCGATCCGTTTCACGGGTAAAAGCCATTATCGATTCCGGAATTCCTGTAATGGGTCACATTGGGCTTCTGCCCCAGTCAATAAGGCAGATCGGAGGATACAGGGTTGTCTACAGTGATCAGCGGGACAGGATGCTGTCAGAAGCTTTTGCTCTTCAGGAAGCGGGTGTTTTTTCTGTAGTGCTCGAGAGTATCGAGGAAGAGCTTTCTCGCGAGATAACGCAAAAGCTATCTGTTCCAACCATTGGCATTGGAGCGGGAAGATATACGGATGGACAGATACTTGTTGTGAATGATATGCTCGGTCTTTCCGGTGAATTCAAACCGAAATTTCTCAAGAAATTCGTGCAGCTTGACAAGATTATCCTTGGTGCTGTGAAGGAATACTGTCATGAGGTCCGGAGCGGAGAATTCCCGACAGAGAAGCATATTTACAGTTCCAGGGAGAATAAATGAGAATACTC
>JAUWJE010000099.1 GCA_030607835.1 Candidatus Fermentibacterota bacterium
AATGCTTGGAGGACGGATTTCGGAATGGAATGGCAATTTCCGTGCCGGTTCTGATCTGACGGTAGTTGAAGCGGATGAATACGATAGAGCTTTCCTTCGTCTTCGCCCCATTTCTGCCGCAGTTACATCTTTTGCCATTGAACATCTCGAATGCTACGGCACTCCTGAAGCTCTTTCTGTCGCCTTTGGAATTTTTCTTGAAATGACCCGTCCCGGCGGAACAGTAATTGTTCCTTATAAGCACAGAGATCTTGCCATGTGGGCTGAGAGGATTGGGCGACGGAAAATCACAACAGGGGCTTCGGGTGATATTTTCTGCAAACTCGCACGAGTTGATCAATGGGAACAGGAATATCAGATAGGCGACATCACCGGAATACTCCCACTTCCAGGCGAGTATAATCTCCGCAACGCGGAAACAGCTATTGCTCTTGCATCCACCGTTGGAGTGGACTTTGCTGATTCTATCAGGGCTCTCAGGAATTTCCCTGGCGTATCAAGGCGAATGGAGAACATTGGAGAATTCGGATCAGCGATTGTACTTTCTGATTACGCACATCATCAGGATGAGATAAGCGCAGCTCTTCAGGGAGTATCTCAGGTTTCAAATGGAAGAATCTGTGTTGTGTTTCAACCTCATCTCTATTCAAGAACTGCTTCGCATGCCGAAGAGATAGGACAAGCTCTCTCATCAGCTGACTGGAATCTGATACTCCCGATTTATCCTGCGCGAGAGAAACCGATTGAAGGTGTAGACAGTTCCCTCATAGTTGACGCTGTTAGAAGAGCTGGTGGAACCTGAAATGAATGCCTCCAGGAAGAACTGAGCAACACTCTTTCAAGTTTGCAGGCTGATGTGATCGTTTTCATGGGTGCTGGAAGTGTGGATCAATACGCGAGAAGAATCGTCAGAGGTGGGGAATGATCATCCATCGAAGAAAAATCATCTGGATACTTCTCTTATCCGGTATTGTCGCATTCGCGCTAGCGATGGCTTACAGATGGTTTGAAAGGGGAGGAGCATTCGACCTTGATCTAGTGCGCGTGCGGGGAATACGACAAGCTGATTCAGCTGCAGTATGCCTTGCTGTTGAACCTCTGTTCGGCACATCCATATGGCAGATTGATCTTGAGGAGGTTCAGGATCGTCTGGAGGATATTCCGGGAATTGATGCTGCTGCAGTCAGCCGGGAACTATTTAGAGGGATTATTCTGCAGATTGAACTGGCTGAACCCATATTCGCTATCAGCGATTCCACAGGTACGGCAGCGATCTCATTATCTGGAGAGCGTCTTCCCACTAATTTCCTGACGGATACCATTCCTGTTGTTGATGCTCCCGGGAATATGAGCATTTCAGTATCCGCAAGTCTTGCGGAATGGTTCGATACTATAGAATTTGAATATGACAGTCTTGTGTTTCGGTATTCTGGCAAAGGTTTATCAGTTTTCAAAAGCGACTGCTGTGAGGTTATCCTGGGAATTGACAATCTGACCGGGAGATGGAGGGACTATTGTCATCTTGAAGCCTCTATATCTGATCTTGGTTACTGGGAGCAGGTTGATATGAGATACTTTGATCAAGCAATTCTAAGAAGAAATACACAAGAAAGTACAGACTCCGGAGAAGAATCATGAGTCAAAATGTGCTTGCAGGGCTGGATATTGGAAGTGATAGAGCAACATGCATTGTTGCTGAAGTCGATGATCAGGGAATTCTTCACATCACCGGTGCAGGTCAGGCGCAGACCGGAGATAGTGTCCGCTCAGGGATGATAGTGGATCTTCAGGGTGCAGCTGATGCAGCCTCAATTGCCATGGAAGAAGCTGAATCGCTTTCCGGATGGGAGATATCAGAGACTGCTGTGTCGATCAGTGGTACTCATGTCAGAGGGCTGCACGGCAGGGGAACAGTGAATGTCGAAAGAGAAGGAGATCTCAGCTCCGGTGAAATAACCTGGACGGACATTGAAGATGCTCTGGAAACTGCACAACTGATTAAACTTCCGCGCGAATCGGTTATACTCCGAACTGTGAAGTGCGGATATTCAATTGATAAATTTGACAGATTGACAAAAGCGCCCGTTGGCCTTCGCGCAGATAGGCTTACAGCCGATATCTACATGGTCACTGCAGACAGATCAGCAATTCAGAATATTGAGCAGGTCATACAAAACACCGGTCGCAAAATCAGCAGCATCTTTCCTGCTGCATCAGCCGGAGCCAGAGCAGTGCTTACGAGAGATGAAATGGAAATCGGTGTGGCTTTTGCTGATATTGGAGCCAGTACTACGGATATTGCCGTATTCTATTCCGGCACACTTGCTTATCTTACGGTCATTCCCACCGGTGGTGAAGTGATAACCAGAGATCTTCAGCAATTACGCATTCCGCACTCGGAGGCTGAAAGGTTGAAGAAGGAATATGCAAATGTTTCCGGTAATGAAAAACATGGAGAGAGCAGCATAACTGCCAGTACTTTCGGCGGGAGAAACTCCATATCCATATCATCCGAGATGATCTCGGGAATTGCTTCCAGAAGAATTCATGAATTGATGGAAGAAATTATGAATGAAATCAACAGGGCTGGAATACAGCAAACTGATCTCCCTGCTGGAATTGTACTGACGGGTGGAACATCACACCTTATGGGGATAACCAGGGCAGCTTCGAGAATAACAGGGCTTCCCGCAGAGATTGGAACATCTATAGGTCTGAATATGGCTTCACCTCTTGCCGAAACACCCGAATTCGCTGCCGCGGTCGGCTTGGTTCTTTTATCTCGAGAAGAGAAGAGTGAATATGAGGGTAGGAAATGGTCAAATCCTCTTGAAAATACAATTATTCGCATAAAAGGGTTATTCAATAGATTAAGATAATAAACATTAAGGAGGAATGATGATACCTCAGGAGCAAGGACCTCGACTTCAGATTGTTGATGTGACCGAGGAGTATCGCGGGAAACCCAAAATAACAGTTGCTGGAATTGGAGGGTGTGGCTGCAATGCAATTGATCGCATGCTGAGTAGTGACATAGTCGGCGTCGAGTATATAGCCATGAATACAGATCTACAGGCTCTTCACACTTGTAAGGCTGATCTGACAGTGCAGCTGGGGCTCAAGCTGACCGGTGGTCTCGGTGCTGGAGGAAACTGTGAAACTGGAGAGAGCTCTGCAGAAGAGAGCAGAAATGAAATTGAAGAAAACCTTCAGGACAGCAGCATGGTTTTCATTGCAGCCGGAATGGGCGGGGGAACAGGTACCGGAGCTGCTCCGGTCGTAGCCCGAATTGCCAGAGAACTCGGTGCAATAACTGTTGCAGTGGTAACAAGACCATTCGAAATTGAGGGTTCTGTCAAAAAGCTCAGGGCTGAACAGGGAATATCCGCGCTCAAGAAAGAAGTCGATACTCTCATTGTAATTCCAAATGACAGTCTGCTCCGTGAAGCAGGCGAAGACGAGACACTGATTGATGCGCTTGAAAGAGGTAATAAAACCCTGAAAGATGCTGTTGAGGGAATTGCTAACATCATCCTATCACCCGGGCTAATGAATCTTGACTTCCAGGATATCAAGAAAGTGATAACAACCGGTGGTGGAGCCATGATGGGCACAGGATGCTGCAACGGAGAGCACAGAGCATCTGAAGCCGCTAGAAGAGCAATTTCAGATCCATTGCTTGAGAATGTTTCAATTGAGGGAGCTAAGTCACTTCTCGTGAGTGTGCAAGCCTCTTCAAGCATGAAGTTCACGGAATTCCATGAAGCAGTAGAGATAGTAACAAAAGCTGTTGGACCCCAGGCGGATGTGTCTCTTGGAACTAGCACAATCGAAGAGATGGAGGATAGGCTCAAGGTTACAGTAATTGCAACCGGATTCGGAGAAATGGAAGATAATGAGATAGAAGAAATGGATCTCAGATTACCTGAAAGACTTCAGGTAAATGCAGCGTCAGGATCCAGTGAGCATAGCTCAATTCCGTTTACTCTTGGAGCAGTCAGAACCAGCCACAAAGAGGACAGGAAGAAACATCCACCATTTCTCAGACGCTAGCGCATATGGTTTGCTAACCATAATATACGTGATAACAACGATATAACCTATTTATCTAGCTATATGCTATTTGTTTCCCTATATTACCCTCATCCATGAATGGAGGGTAATACATATGAGCCGAAAACCTGCAGCCGAGCACTACGAAGAGAATCGACGCAGGATACTTGAGAAAGAAACATGTCGTCAGTCTGTATCAGAGCATGGAATATTTGAAATAATACTCGCTTCTCCGAGGGAATACAGTTATGCAATGTCCTCTCTTGGTTTTCAGAGTGTGTATCAGCAACTGGTTTCCTGGCCGGAAACCTGTTGTGAGAGATCATATTTTCCAACTCTTGATGAATATCACTGGAGAAGCCGATATAATCACCCCGCGATAACACTCGAAACCGGAAAATCAATAAAGAAATGCGATCTGCTGGTTTTCACTCCTTCAGAAGAAGCTGACTATATCAGAATTTTGCAGATGATGAGTCTTGCAGGCATTGAACTCAGATCTGAGAACAGAACTGATAAGTGGCCGCTTGTAATCGCAAGCGGGATTTCCGTCACCGCGAATCCCATGCCCCTTTCACTATTCATGGATGCTTTCGTCATTGGAGAAACCGAACCTTCGCTGGGACCGGTCCTGGATACGATTAAGAGTCTTGGCGCACAGGGAGCCTCAAAGAGAAAACTGCTAAGAAGGCTTGCAACATTACCTGGAATGTATATTCCATCAGTTCATGAAATTCCCGGCAAGGTAAATTCGATCATGCGTCAGTGGGCTGGATCTGAAGGAATGGGCTCAATATCCTGTATAACATCTTCTGAATCTGCACGTGGTGAGACAATTATGCTGGAAATATCGCGCGGATGTCCTTATAATTGTAAATTCTGTCAGTTAGGCTATGTCAGTCTGCCATACAGGGAATGCAAGCTGGAGGATATCGAGGAATCAATCAGAAACCTTCCGGATACCGAAAAATTAACCATTCTTGGAAGTTCACTCGGATCTCATCCTGATCTGCAGAAGATGATAAAGACAGGGGAGAAGAAATATTCAGCTGTGCTGCTTAATTCCAATGGAACTGAGGAACTGAGTAGGTGTTTTTCTCAAAGGGCATTTATCCTCTCACCCGAGGCTGGTACAGATTCTCTGAGAAAAGTTATTGGCAAGAAACTCAGCAACAGTCAGATGTTCGAGTCTATAGAGCAGAATTCTGATAAAAAGGTGAAAAGCGTCATAATCTATTTCATGATAGGACTTCCATTCGAGATTGATAGTGACCGAAAGGGTATTCTGGATTTCGTTTCAGAAGTCAGAAAAAGGACGTCTCTGCCAATATATGTCAGCGTAAATCCATTTATTCCGAAACCCTGGACTGCCTTCCAGTGGTCCGCAATGGCAAATCCTACGGATCTCAGGGAGTGGATCAAGGAACTGGAAACCGGATTTAAGCGCCTTAAGAAGGTTTCTATTGAATATGAAGAACCTAGAGAAGCTCATGTCAGGGCACTGCTCGCCAGAGGAGATCACAGAACCAGTTATGCACTGGAAGAGAAACTATCCGGAGTAGGTTGGAACACCGCATTCAAACGAGCAGATATCAGTATCAGATGGGTACTTGAAGAGCTTGATACTGAGATCCCATTCGAGTGGGATTTCCTTAACATGGGATTTGGTCATACAAGGCTGGCCAGGGAATATCATTCGTCATTCACAGCGCATCAGAATCGTATAAAAACTTTTGAGAAAGATGCTGAGAACACTGAGATTGAAAATCAATAATTCTGATCAATGAAGAAAGCGGGAATCGCATGATTCCCGCTTCAATAAGATTAATGCAATAATCAGACCTTTTGTACTTTACCTGACTTCAGGCAAGTCGTGCAGACTTTAACATTCTTGGCTTTTCCATTCACAAGAATTCTTGCACTCTGAAGATTTGGTTTCCAAACGTGCTTTGTATGCCTGTTTGAATGACTGACACGATTCCCTACTGAAGGTCCTTTACCACAGATTTCACATTTCCAGGACATTTGTTTCTCCTAATATTAATAATTTCATTGAGAAGCAATTCAATAACCCAATTATGTCTATTTGGCAAGTCCGGGAAGGACCAACCGGGGTTGACAGATGTGATAATATAGTCATAATTTGTAATAGAACGGTACGTGGGGGCGACAGGTCTCGACGGGCTCAGAAGAGGTTCATCGATTGCATGTCGAGGTGCCGCTACCTCGTAAAACTGGCGGATAGATACAACTGCCGCATAATTTACGGCACGCTGCTCCGTAAACAGGAGTAGCCGTCCCCCCCGGGATTGTCTTCCGATCGGGGGTAGGGCGTAAGAAGGAAGGCTGGCTGTGAAGCCCCGCTTTCAGACGTAAGCAGCGAGATTAAATGAAAGCTAGTCCGATAAGGCCGACCGGAGCCAAATCAGGATGAAATTAATCCGGCCTAAACATGTAGACCCGATGAATCCCTGTTCTCGGACGCGGGTTCGAATCCCGCCGCCTCCACCAATGCCGGGCATAACTTACTTAACTAATTCATTCGTATTAATACCTGAAGCTATAATAAAATTCAGACACTTGAACTATCCCTGAAATATTAGTACAATATAAGTATGCCAAGACGATACCGATTCGACAGAAAAGGAACGTTTCATCATGTGATGTCCCGAGCGGTGGAGGGCATTTACATACTTGGGGCGGATGAGACCAGGAAGGACTTTCTCAAAAGGCTTTCTGCCCTGGTAGATGATCGTATGCTGAGAATCCATGCATGGGCTTTAATGGGCAGTCACTTCCATCTGCTTGCAGAACCACTTGAAGCGACACTTTCATGCAGTATGCATAGACTCCTTACAGGATTTTCTGCTGCTTATAATAAAAGAATGGACAGGAAAGGACACGTCTTTCAGGGCAGATTCAATT
>JAUWJE010000298.1 GCA_030607835.1 Candidatus Fermentibacterota bacterium
AGAGGGACAGCGAAGGAAGAATGTCTGTCAGATCAGGTTTCAGGGACATTGTTCGGGGCAGCAGTATACTTCTTGTGGAAGACGTTTGTACTACGGGAGGCAGTATCAAAGAATCGATTGATACACTTAACTCCGCGGGAGCGGAAGTCGTTCAGATCGGTCTGATCGTAGACAGAACCGCGGGTAAGCTGAAGTTCAAATCCCCATACAGAGCTCTGCTCAGCGTTGAGGCAGCCAGCTGGGATGTAGAAGAATGTCCTTTATGCAGAGAAGGTATTCCCATAACGGTACCCGGTTCATCCGGTAAGAACATGAACTAACTGGGAGCTATACAGAGGACATAACAAGATTTCTTCCCGCCTTCTTTGCCCGGAACAGAGCTGAATCGGCAGCGGCGATCAGTGAAAAGGATCGCTTCTCGGAATTCAGGGTCGTGCAGCACCCAATACTGCAGGTAATTCTCAGGTTTTGAATTTCATTGACGATCTGAAGAGTCCCGGTTCGTGTTCTGATACGGTTGCCGATTGCGATACACTCCTCTTCCTCGGTTCTTGGAAGGACTATGAGGAATTCCTCACCTCCGTAGCGACCAATTCTGTCAAAAGATCTGCAACTCTGGGTAAGAAGGTCGGAAAATCTAATGAGAACCTCATCACCAGTCTGGTGACCATAGGTGTCGTTCACCGTCTTGAATCTGTCCAGATCCAACATCAGAATGCTCGTTGAGGTTGCATCTCTCCTGCCCCTGTCAAGCTCTATACTCAATTCCTTGAGAATAGCGGCATGGTTCAGCAATCCCGTAAGGCTGTCGACCCGGACAAGATACTTAAGGCGATTATTAAGGTCTATCAGCTTCTTCTCCAGCTGTGCGGTTCTCACTCCGGCACCAATTCTGGCTTTAAGTTCTACCGAGTCAGTGTTCTTTGAAATGTAATCGTTCGCACCGGCTTTCAGAGCCCTGCTGATGTCATCCGATCCTTCTCTTGCGCTGTTAATGATGATATAGCAGACTTTCTCACTATCAAGCATTCGGATTTCCCGACAGACTTCTATACCGTCCATTCCGGGCATCATCCAGTCAAGCAGAACTACGGGGCATTCCTTCTGTTTAATGCTTTCAAGAGCGTCTGCTCCGTTGTTTACAGTTATCGGCTCGTAACCGAGGTCGGATACTACCTTTGAAAGAATCTTCCGGTTTATCGGGTCGTCATCCACAATAAGTATCTTCATATCATCACCAATCGGTAGAATCAGTACCAATATTAACCGGTGCAGAAGGGGAAACAAGACCCGTTCCGGTTGTGTAGGATAATCGACAGGAATAATCTGGTTATGGAGCCTGATTGAAAAATGTCGACAGTTGCCTGTAGAGTTCCGGGGCTTTCTTCTTCATCATTTCAGGTTTCTCAAAAAACGCTTCAACTGAACAGGCAAAGAACTCGGCCGGATTTGTTCCTGCGTACTGGCGCAGCATGGATTTCCCCTTATGAACTTTCTCAAATTCCCTTTGCATTACTTCTACCCAGGGTCGATATGCTCCAAGTGAGAGCTCATCAGGAACACCATCGGGATGATATCCGTCAAGCACATGTGCGAACTCGTGATACCCGACATTGTAACCGTCGTTATCATGCTGAAATCCGCGAAGGAGATGCGGCAGGGAGAGTATCACGCTCCCGGATGAGTGCACAAGTCCAGCCGCCGCTGAGGAGCAGCCCCGCAGGTCGGTCGAATATGAGCCATCGGTCCTGAAACCGCCTGGATAAACGAGAATATCGCCAAAATCCCTGTACTCCCATTCAGGTCTTTTGAAGACAAGACGCACTGCCGTTGCGGCAACGAGCAGCTGCACTTTTCTTGTGATCTCAACATCATCCACACCGGTAATGGTATGTTCCTCAAGGAATATTGCTATGTCAGCTTCATAGGTCCGTTTGTC
>JAUWJE010000270.1 GCA_030607835.1 Candidatus Fermentibacterota bacterium
CTTAATAAGCTCCGTGTTACCGGCAACAAACCCGCCGTAGCTTCCAAGGGCTTTACTCAGGGTACCGATTACAGCATGAGGCTTTACGTCATACTCACTGCATATCCCTCCCCCGTTCCCAAAAACCCCTATAGCATGGGCCTCATCAACTATGAGATTGCAATCGTAGCAAATGGACAGCTTCTCTAACCTTCGCAGCGGAGCAATATCCCCATCCATGCTGAAGAGGGAGTCGGTTACAATGAAACGGTTTCCCCTGCACGTTCTGTTGGTCAGGAAATACTCCAGGTGGTCCATGTCGCAGTGTCTGTACCTGAACACATCCGCTCTACTAAGCATTGCACCGTCCACAAGGCTTGCATGATTTATTCTGTCCGCGAACACCAGATCATCCCTGGTCGTAATCGAGCTGAGAAGCCCGGTATTCGCCAGAAATCCGCTGCCGAAAAGCAGAGCTGATTCCATACCGGTCAGCCGGGCAAGACGGTTTTCCAGCTCTTCATGAAGACTGATATTACCAGACATCAGCCTGGATGCGGACACGCTGGATCCGTACATTTCAATCGCCCTGATGGATGCTTCCTTAAGTAAGTGATGATCCGCCAGCCCCAGGTAGTCATTGGATGAGAATTGCAGCATATCCGGTTTTCTTGCTGGAAGTCTCCTTGTAAGACCTTTCTCTTCGATTCTGACCAGTTCCTGTCCGTATGTTCTCATAGAAACGGATCTCTTCCCGCTGTTTCCAGCAGTTTCAGATCGTCCTGAATATTTGACCCGGATACTGTGAGAAGGTCACCGATCATTATTCCGGTCACTCCGGCTCTGAATATCTCCTTCTCATATCCATCCAGCATTTTCCTGCCTGCACACAGGCGCAATTCGGAATCCGGACAGACCATTCCGAACATGATAAGTGTTTTCAGCATATCCGCCGGTAAAAGTCTTTTCTGCCGTGAATCGATTCTCGTGCCTTCCAGTGGAATAAGGAAATTCAGCGCGATCGAGTCAACTTCCAGATCCCTGAGCTGGAAAGCCATGCTCACCCTCTGACTGAGGCTCTCTCCAAGGCCTATGATCCCTCCGGAACAGACTTCCAACCCGGCAAGCATCGCGTTACGGACAGTATCGACCCTATCCTGCCATGTATGGGTTGTACAGATCTCAGGGAAGTATGTCCTGTCAGTCTCAAGGTTATGGTGATACCTGCGAAGGCCTGCATCCTTCAGAAGCCTCAGCTGCTGCAGGGAAAGAATTCCGAGTGAAGCGCACCAGAACGGTTTCCCGTTTTGCTCCCGGGATATTATATCGCAGATATCATCCAGTTCCTTTTCTGTGGGAGAGCTGCCGCTGGTCACAACTGAAAAATGTCCTGAACCAATTTCTCCCGCCATCTTCCGGGCGGACAGTATGCGATATGCATCCATCATCGGGTAAGAGTTGTGAGAGGTTGAACTTTTTGAGGACTGTGCGCAGAAGGCGCAATCTTCAGTGCAGTTCCCTGATTTTGCATTGATTATTGAACAGAATGAAATCCTGTCTGAGAACCTTTCGGTTCTCATTCCATCGCTGAGCTGAAGAAGTGATTGAATCTGCTCCAGAGGTGTCTGAAGAATTTCCAATGCTCTTGATGGACTGATAGTTTTCAGATTTCTGCGTCTGCTGTCGCCCACAGCATACTCTCCATATCTGAGTGATATTTAATTATATAACTTCGTATTAATCATTGAACGCAGATGCGACTATGTGCTGAAGAACAACTATTGTCAACTATTCATTCTATTCAGGTTGACAATATAAGAAAAATATGCCACATGAGGTCTTCAGCATCTCACTCTGGCAGTTATTATCATCCATAGCATTGACCGGGAAGAGTTACATGTGGTATCGTCTTTTCAGATGCAGATATATCCAGTTTCCTCTTATCCAAAATTAAGGTCGTAAGGAGACATGAAAGACGAAATTATTCCTCTTATGCAGGAGATGATTCGAAATCGTTGTGTTAATCCCCCTGGGAACGAGATGAAATCAATAAGCACAATTGAGCGATACCTTTCCTCATTTGGGATTGTAACTGAGATATTCAAATCTGCCCCTGATAGAGGCAGTCTGCTGGCAACAATCAAAGGATCCGGAGAAGGTCCAAGCTTGATGTTTGGTCCTGGGCACGTTGATGTTGTACCAGTTGAGAATGAGGATGAGTGGACAGTACCTCCCTTTGAGGGATCCATCAAGGATGGCTGTATCTGGGGAAGAGGGGCAATTGACATGCTGTATATCGTTGCATGCCAAGCAGCAGTGTTTGCTCATCTACATTCAGAGGGTTTCAAACCAAAAGGGGACCTCAAACTGTTAGTTGTCGCAGATGAAGAAACCGGCGGTGAGTTTGGTTCAAACTGGATGGTGCAGAATCATCCCGAGAAGGTCAAAGTGGATTATCTTGTGACTGAAGGAGGAGGAAACGCCATTGGTCCAAATCGAGTATCATTCATATATGGCGAGAAGGGTACAGCATGGACTAGAATGAAGTTCAAGGGAGTAGAAAGGCATGGTTGCGTCCCATTCAAATCAGACAATGCTGTTGTCAAAATGGCGGAAGTTATCCAGCGCATCAGAGACTACCAGCCTCCACGTGATACATCAATCACGAAACCTTTCCTGAAAGCAATGGGGATAAGAGGACTCACACTAGCTCTGCTAAATCAACCCCGCACTCTTGGGTTCATGTTAAACAGACTA
>JAUWJE010000107.1 GCA_030607835.1 Candidatus Fermentibacterota bacterium
CACAGCACCATGTCAGGTAGTGATACTGACCAGAGCAATCCACATCAGCCCCAGAGCAACAGTGGAGGAAACAACAAGCACTGTCCCGGCACCGATGGCGATAGTAGACCAGATACCAATTCCAAGAATAAAAGGAGTAATGAAAAGGAATGATTCCAGTAATTTCGATTTCAGCAGCATCTTCCTTCCAGCAGGAAGCTGCAGAATGTAACTGATACCGGCACCTTCAAGACTGATTGACGGAAATGCGAATCTGACGAGAATAGTAGCAGTCACAAAACATGAAAAGGAGAAATTCAGGTAAACAACAATCGATCGCCAGAGAGGATTGCCTATATCCATTGGAAATCTGTTTATGTTGAAAGCGTAAATAAGGAACAGTCCTGTCAATAGTAGAAGCTGACTCCATTGCACCGGATCCCGTATAAAGACAAGAATATCCTTCTGAAGCATTGTACTGAATCTACCGTGGGAACGCAGCAGCAATGAGCTGCTTCTCCTGCGTGAAGAAACAGTGGATACGGCAGAAAACCGTTTTCTAAAGCCCGGACAGATAATGATGTAAGACAGAAGTATTGCAATGGCTGATTCAAAAATTAGAATACCGGCATTCCGAAGAGCCTCAATCCAGATTCCATTATTAACTGAAGACACTGCATTTCCAAAAAGGATATGAGGCCAGAATCTTCCACCGGCAACAGGCAGATCAGCGACGAACTTATGAACTGCGTCCAGTGCTGTTGTTTCTTCAGCGACTATACCCTCAGGTCCGGAACTTTTCAGAACAAGATAGATACCCGCAGAAACAATTAATCCAAGAATTATGGCCGCTCTCCAGAGCTTGCCGCTGCTCTGGCTCATTCGAATTGATGCACCAAGCAGAATAGTACCGGATGAAACCCATACAACCAGCAGAAATGGAAATAGAGCAAGTGCGATGAGGGAGGAAAGAGTGTTGTACTCAAGCGAGACATTAAATGCGATTATGATTGGAATCCCCAGGAGAATTGTAGCCCATCCGGCATTGAACCAGCTCTCAATCATTCGAAAAAACGCAATAAGCCTGTCCCGAACAGGAAGGGTTAACAGCAGGGAAGTCTCACTCGATCTGAACATGGCAGAGACTCCGCTAATGAAAGAGGAAATACCTATAAAGATTCCAAACGACATGAAAGTCATTCCAAGAAGGCTCCGAGCAAGCGCTATACCAAATCCAGGAAAAGTACTTTCAAGACTGTAGATATATGAAAACAGGAAATGAAACAGTAAGTAAATACCGGGAACAAGGATAGACAGTGTAATGCCGGCAGCAATGAGCTTCAGCCTGTTATTTTCCCATTCTGAAGCAGCTGCTCCTCGGAGGGAATTGATCCTGATTCTGAACAACAATCCTGCTTTTGAATACATACTGAAAGATACTATTCAGTCCCGCGGATTCACAATGCTTTATAACATCCTGCGCATGATGGATGGACACTTTGTAAAAACACGGATAGATTACAGTAATTCAAAGGGGTAGAATATGAAATGTCCTAACTGTGGTGCTCAAATTGGTGATTTCAAGAGTGAGACCTACGTATGCCAATATTGCAGATCAGTATTCCACAAACGCGAATTCGACCCCGAATGGAAAAGTGAGTCAGTTAAGAGTTCTGTTAAGGAAATCCATCACTACCACCACCAGGAAGCTCCAGACAGGCTCTCCACCGGCATGGGATGCCTCTGTTTTCTCTTCTTCCCTGTTGGATGGTTTATTTACTTCCTGAACCGTGAATCCTCTCCAAGAAAAGCAAAAGCAGCCCTCATCATAGCGGTGATAATGACAGTTCTCCTGATGATTGGTATTGCGTCCGGAAACGGTAACTGATAGCACAGTTTCAAACCGCAGGATTATGCGCACTCGATATATCCACGTATTTCACCAGAATTACAACACATTCCAATGCATCGCAGCATGATTATTCAGGTTGACATCGCATTACTTGATTAATTAGTCTTACTGAGCTTAACTATTAGCGGAATATATGGGTGCGGTATAATTACTGTTCTGAAGGAAATTGCGTCGACCCTGAGATAGGAGATTCGACTGAACGGAAACACTTACACAGAAAGAGGCTCCAAACGGAGCCTCTTTCTGTTACTCATACTGGTAATACTTGTTGGAAGTATACTTCGCATTTCCTGTCTTGACAGGGAATCTCTCTGGAACGATGAACTGTCATCCTGGTACAGGAGCAGCTTCTCCAGTATCACGGAAGTAATTTCCCTTGGCGTAATCCCGGACGTTCATCCACCGGGGTATCAGGTACTTCTGTATTTCGTTGAGCAGTCAATCGGGGATTCCGAAACAGCTCTGAGATTACCTTCAGTTATTGCAGGTATACTGACAATTCCAATGATTTTTCTCCTTGGAAGAAAACTGCTGTCCGATTCAGCGGGACTCTTAGCCTCAGCGTTCCTGGCAGTGGCTCCAATTCACATCTGGTTCAGCCAACATTCCTTTTTCAAGGTACACAGCCGATTATTATGAATTTATTCTCGTGTTAATTGAACCGGATAAAATGATCTCATCGGCACAGATTGTTCCCAGTAGTTACACCTTTACGGAAACTTACCACATCAAAGATCCGAATCTTGAATATATCTTCAAATTATTACTTTCCGAGATTCAGACCGGAAACCAGAACGGTAAGTTATTCATTGAAAATATTGTCTCTATTTTGGCTTCTCATTTTGCGAAAAACTACTCGAAGGAGCAATCCACCGGATTAGTTGAAAATGTTAGCGGTTTTACACGCAAAGAGCTTGAAAAAGCACTTTACTATATTGATAAAAATTTGTCGAAAAATGTTACGATTGACAAATTTGCTGAGGAGTTTGGAATCAGCAAGTTTAACTTTATAAAAAAATTCAAATCGTCCACAAATGTTACCCCTCATCAATTCATTATCAAGAAAAAACTTGATCGGAGCAAAAATCTTCTCAAAGAAGACAGTCTGTCGTTAACTGATATAACGTATATGTTGAATTTTTCAGACCAGTCTCATTTTTCAAATTCATTTAAGAAAATGTATGGGATGACTCCCAGTGAGTTTAGAAGGACTATTCAATAAACCTGTGTATTGAAACAAGTGGATATTGAAATTCTCAAAGAAGATCAATGACCGCCCAGAACGGTGTAACCCTTTGCTCTTAGATCTCCGGCAAGGTCTCGCTCAAGTTCGAGTGATTCAAGCAGCGGCATGGGATTGTAGAATTCGTAGAGATCAGGACGGAGTTTTATACATTTTCCTTTGAGATGCCTTCCACCTTTTTTCTCTCCTTCACCCGTATGATGTTCCTGAAATCTCTGCTCCGGACTTCTTCTTGTCTGTCCTACATACAGGCACTCCATTGTTGATCTGGATCGAGGATTGTTCCTTCTTACATCACGATGCTGTTGAACTGATGGATCAAGTTCGATAACGTAAACGGAACTGTTCAGTTTGGGAGGTCTGTTGATAACTGTCCAGCCTTCATGCCTCAGTTGCTGGATAAGAGCTCTTTCGAGTCTCAGACCGACCTCGAGCTTTGACTTTATTCCATTGCTTTCATATTCAGTTGTATAACCTTTTAGAATGGAACGTTTATTCTTGAAACGGCATTTCCGGAATATCTGATTGGCATGCATTAATCCTGACATCCTCCCGACTCTTACGCACTTTTTATCGGGATCTCGCTCAGGATTAAGTTCAATAACACCGGAAACACTCAGTGCTGTATCTTTGAGAACGGCAACATAAATGAAGCTCTTCGCTTCTGAGGACATACGGTTGTTATTCTTCCAGAGCAGCTTTGAATCTGTCAAGTTGTGATTGATAGAACCCGTTGTCAGGATCCAGTTCGAGAGCCTTGAGTTCCCACTCCACAGCAGATCCGGCATCACCATTGCGGAAAAGTGCTTCAGCCAGCGTATCCATAATGTTGTGATCTTGAGGAGCCAGTTCCAGGGCCTGCTCCGCCAGTGCGACAGCTCTCTCCGGCTGCAATCCCCTCTCGGCAAGTGTCCAGGCGTAATAGTTGAGAACCTGAGGATCCGGTTCCGCGTTCAGAAGGCTTCTCTCCATGATCTCAAGAGCCCATTGAGTCTCGAGTTCGGATCCGGCATCAAGATATACCGGGAAAACGTTGTATTCCTCCCAGATACCGTATAGTCTGATCAGCTCTGAGACAGGGTCCTCATGATCCGATACACAGATATCAACAAACCTGTCAGAACAACCCTGATGCCCGCTGTTCGCTCGTGCTACTAGAATTGCAGCGGATTGTTTTCCTCTGCTGTCTCCACCAGCATCCTCACCTGCCTGCAGGGCAGCAAGAAGTCGGACAGCAAGGGGTCCTTCAGTAAGAAGGAACGTGGTTTCCATATCGAGAATGACGTTCTCCCCTGTCAGGATATTACCCTGAATGGCGTACCCGCTTCCGGTAACTCCACCGGACCAGCTGAAAGTCTCATTCCCTGTGAATGAAACTGCTCCTCCGCTTACATCAACAATTCCCAATTGCCGGACTTCTCTTTCCGGATCTGCAGTGAGCAGACTGTCCATAACAACACTCGCTGGAAGTGTTTCACGAAGGAGATCAAGACCATCAGGACCGAAAGACTGGTTGACCTGCGCCTGAGTAGCGATTGCGCCTGTTCCAGCTTCTACCCACGGGACATCATGTCCCGCAAAAGGGACGCGGGATGCCACAGCAACACCCAGTTCACCCGTATGAGGATCGAACGCTACTATCGAGAAGGTTGAAGTCCATCCGGCATGATACTCCGACACCGGCACGATTCCGGTAATTACCAGTATTACCGTGAGTAACGATATCATTCGTCAGCTCCCTCCTTTAAGTTACAGTTCTGTGGCGGGTCCGATATCGTTGAGGAATGCGACAAGCAAATCTATCGCGCATTGGACATCATGCCTGTGAATGACAGCTACAGGACTGTGACCGTATCGAGTGGGTATTGAAAGACATGTGGAATGCGCGCCAGGTCCGAATCTCTGCATGCTGGAAGTATCTGTTCCACCACGAACAAGGATTTCCATCTGATGATCGATGTTATTCAGTTCAGCGAGTTTTCTCATGTATTCAACAAGAGACGTGGAGCATATTACACTGGCATCCATCTGTTTGATGGCAACGCCCTTGCCAAGTTCAGCAATTCTCATTCTGGCAGGATATTCCGGAGTATCTCCCGAACCTGTGATATCCACTGCTATGCCGATATCAGGTTTTATCTTCTGTGCGGCGACCGCTGAACCACGCAGTCCCACTTCTTCATGGGCAGTTCCAACCGCATAGACATCGATGGCGGGATTATTGTATTTCTTCATGGCTTCTATGATGATGTACGCTCCTATGCGATCATCAAATGCTTTCGCCACGTAACAATCACCGAATTCGCGAAAAGATGTGTCCATCGAGACCCAGTCACCGCGTCCCACCATTTCCTTTACTCTGCTTCCAGGCAGACCAAAATCCAGGTACAGCTTGTCCTTCTCAGGCGTAGTATTGCGCAGCTGGACCGTTAGTTCCCACCTTCGATTCATTACAGCGGTAAGCACGCCGCTTTTTCTAGTGTGAACGCGAACAGTATGCCCCACGATATTCGCGGAATCCCATCCGCCTACAGGCACAACTGACGCGAATCCCTTTTCATCGATGTTGTTTACAAGGAAACCAATCTCATCAATGTGACCCGCAAGCATAACCTTCAAACGTGAATCTCCCTCAGTACCCGATCTGAATGCTATGATGTTTTTCATTGCATCCGATGAAAAACTGTCAACGTGATCATGCAGGGCTTCTCGAAACAGAACTGCTATCTCGTCTTCATGGCCCGATACTCCATCTGCTTCACACATTTTTTTAAGAAGATCCATTTCATCCGGTCCTTTCATATGAGCAACACAGAATATCCTGGCTCATCAGGGTGTAATCCAGGTAAACCCGGCTCTTTCCATCCATCTGGTGGATGATTCACCAGCAAAGTCAATATCCTCGATTACGCTGTTCGCAGCATCAACTGGAGCAAGTCCATTCTCCAGTATCTGATTCAGATAATATATCTCGATAATACCGCTGGCACCCCAGTCAACGCTTTGTGTATATCCTGATACCAGAAATCCCTCCGGCCAGTTTCTTCTGGATGAGATTATAGCATCCGGAGTCCGTCCAGCCATAATTTCGCAGCAGCTGAAGTGAATCATGGCTAGATTCCGGCAGGGTTCCAGGGCATTCGATAATTCGCGAATGGAAACAGTACCTGAAGAAAGCTCGATTCCAGCTGAAGTACCCTGCGAAGCTATTACAAGGTAAAGGTTCCCTGGTAATCCTGAGGATTCAAGACAGAACGAGGAAAGGTCATCTACATCATGAATGAATCTATGTCTTACATTCACACCTGGAATCCTGGCAAACCAGGACGCAAGCATCTCGCCAAAGGAGTATTCCTCCTCTGTCATGGAAGCCTGCCACTCGGATTCCAGTATTACAAGCCAGTTTGATGATGCAACTCCGGAACCGGCCCTGAAGCCTTCCCAGTCAAACCACTGTCTGCTGCCATCAGGTCTCCACTTGCCGGTGATATGCATGGAATCATCAGAGAGCTCAAACCATCCCTCACCGGAAGCGTTTGGTTCAGTATAGGTAAATTCCAGTCTGCCATCAGCCCC
>JAUWJE010000105.1 GCA_030607835.1 Candidatus Fermentibacterota bacterium
CGGAGTGAACACCCTCAGTCCCAGTTCTTTATCGATCATGAATCTTCCGCCGCCTGATTCTCCCACCAGTCTCATTTTCCTGACAACTTCACCTACCGAGGCTTCTTCCTCCACCTGCTCACTTACACACCACTGCAGGAAATTATCAGTCATGTAATCATTTTCTGATCTAGCCAGAAAAACCAGATCACTAATTAATGAAGAAACTTTACGTTCATGATCCAGAGCAGCCTCAAAAGTCGCAAGACCGGATTCCCACTCTACTGGAGGCTTATCTATCGCTTCCAGAACGACTCTTCCGCCTCTTTCATTCACATAGTTCATGAATTTCTCAGCATGAACAAGTTCTTCCTGTGCCTGTGCGTTCATCCATTTTGCCGCACCGATCATATCTGCTGATTCGAAGTACATACCCATAGAGACATACAGGTAGGAAGAGTAAAGTTCTGCATTAATCTGGTTGTTTATTGCTTCTTCAATCTTACTGTTAAGCATTTCTAACCTTTCCAGAGCCCGTGAACAGAACAGTACTCCCTGGCAGTCACATCCTCAAGATCAGCTACTTTGAATTCAGCTTCTGGAGCAGAACCGGGTTTGAGGTATTTCCTGAAAACATTGCTGCCGGCTATCAGTTCGATCCACTCGATATAATGCTGCGCTTCCATCGGGTGAGGAATCGTCCCCACCTTCACGATGTAGCCTTCATCCGTTTTTTCTATTACTGGAACGTGTTTCTCTGTGGAAGCGTCAGCAGTCTGCTCCTCTAAAAGACTCATCGGTTCGTCGCAGCAAACAAGAGCGCCAACTCCGGAATGGAGCATCTCTACGATATTTCCGCATATCTCACACTTGTATACCTGCATTCTCTCTGTCATTTCCTAATCCTTTCCTGAAGCTACTCTGAGACTGGCTGCTGTTTTTTCTACCAGTTCTCGCCAAGCAGTTCAAAGTGAGCCTGCGGATGAGCACAAGCAGGACATAATTCAGGAGCTTCAGTGCCCTCGTGGAGGTAGCCACAGTTCTGGCAGCGCCAGACGACAATATTGTCTCTTCTAAAAACCCTGCCGTTGTTTATGTTGTCTAGAAGGTCCAGATAGCGCTTTTCATGCTGCTTCTCCGCAACAGCGATTGACTCGAAAATCACAGCTATTGCATCGAATCCCTCTTCTCTCGCAGTTATCGCGAATTCGGGGTACATCCGAGTATGTTCGTAGTTCTCACCAGCGGCTGAATCCTCAAGGTTTTCTGCTGTACTGCCGATAACTCCTGCTGGGAAACCAGCGGTTATCTCGAGTTCACCGCCTTCAAGAAGCTTGAATAGTCTTTTCGCGTGCTCCTTCTCCTGATTTGCAGTTTCTTCAAAGATTTTCGAAATCTGGACAAATCCATCTTTCTTCGCCTGAGATGCGAAGTAAGTATATCTGTTCCTTGCCTGCGATTCTCCGGCAAACGCTTTGAGAATATTCTTCTCAGTTTCAGTTCCCTTTACACTCATCATTTTTCCTCCTCTTCCTTCACTTTTTCTTCTGACAAAAACAGCATTCGCTCCGGTAGGTGTTTCGTTACATTATCAAAAATCACATCATAGAAGACATTACCCTGTATCGCATGTACTTTCTCAATCTTTCCATGCTTCGAATGAAGTGGATGTCTTGGACTTCTGACGGTAACCATATCTCCAGCAGAGTATTTTGGTGTGTTGTCGGACTCCCCGGAATATTTCTTCTCAAATGTTCTATTCATCTGTATGCTCCTTCTTCGTCCTTTTAGCACATTCGGGACAAACACCTATTAAAGTAATAAGTACATCATCGATTACATATCCTTCCGCATCCCGCGGATTTATATGAGATGGATTGATAAAGTCAGCATGTATATCGGTAACTTTGTTACAGATACTGCACAGCACATGACAATGATCATGCACATTGTGGTCGTAGTGAACTTCCTGTCCGAGCCCCCGGACGGGTAGTATATCACCCTGCTCGACAAGAATGCTGAGATTACGGTAAACAGTACTGAGACTTACTCTGGGAAGTTCCTGCCGGACTCTCTCGAAGATTTCATATGCGGTCGGGTGGAATCCAAGAGACTTTACACTATCAAGAACAATAATCCGCTGCTTTGTCATCCGCCGAACCGCTGATTGCTTCATTTCTTTCCTATTCGTAATCGGAACTATTCCGAATATAGAAAGCTTTTTATCTTTGTCAAGTGGTCTGTGGTCTTCGGTCTGTAGGAAACTGGTTCATGAGAAGTGTTATTCCGGTGCATCATGCAACGACCTGATTAAGGAATTAATCCAATAGAATTAGTTAACTAAGTTATGCCCGGCCTTCAGTGCAGATCACATACGCTCTATAATGGAGTTGCCGAAGCCTGAACAGGATACCTCGGTAACATCCTCTCTGCCTTCCTTCTTCATCAATCGAGCCAGATCATACGTAACAAAACCGTCAATTATTGATCTCTCCATTCCGTGCTTTATCATGTTCGCAGCTTCTTCCCAGCCTATGTACTCAAGCATCATAACTGCTGATAACAGTAATGAGCCGGGATTGACCTTATTCATGCCCGTATATTTCGGTGCAGTCCCGTGAGTAGCTTCAAAAAGAGCGATATCATCCGACATATTCGCTCCCGGGCCAAGTCCTAATCCGCCTACAAGAGCGATTGCTGCATCGGAAAGATAGTCACCATTCAGGTTCGGAAGAGCAAGAACAGAGTAATCCTCCGGACGGGTCTGGATCTGCTGGAAGATTGAATCGGCAATCCTGTCCTTTATCAGGACACTTCCTTCGGGCATCCTGCCATCGAATTCATCCCAGAGTTCTTTTTCAGTAATGGCAACGTCACTGAATTCACGCTTCGCGAGTTCATAACCCCATTTGCAGAACGAACCTTCCGTAAATTTCATGATATTGCCCTTATGGACCAGAGTGACCGATGGAAGATCATGGTCAACTGCCCATTGTATAGCTTTCCGAACCAGCCTTTCTGTACCGAATACGGAGATTGGTTTCACACCGATACCGGAATCAGTGCGAATTTGCCTGCCCGTCTTTTCTTTAATGAGTTCAATAATCGCAAGTGCGGTATCACTGCCGCGTTCAAAGTCAAACCCTGCATAAACATCTTCAGTGTTCTCGCGGAAAATCATGAAATCAACTTTATCTGCGTACTTGTTCGGAGACGGTACACCTTCGAAGTATCTGACTGGACGGATGCATGCATAAAGATCAAGATACTGGCGAAATCGTACATTAATAGAACGGAATCGCTCGCAGACACCATCATCTTTTCCACATTTATCACATTTTCCAGGATGATACTGCTGGTGAGCACAATACAGACAAACATGAGTTTCTTCACCTATCGGAGTTGTATAGGGACCTTTTATGGCAACCTTCAGATGTCTAATGGCTTCCACTGTCTCATCCGGAAATTCACTTCCATAGTGTTGAAGTCCCTGCAGTCCCGCATACAGCGGACACCAGGCAATCTTCCTTGTCCCGCCATAGGCTTTATTCACCGCCTTATCAACAACATTCTGCATAACCGGTGTAATATCCAGACCAATGCCATCACCTCGGAGATACCCGATGACCGGGTGATCACCGATGACCGGTTTACCGTTCTTGATCTCTATCAGATCACCTTCTGGAATATTCACTACTTTAAATTCCGACACTCTGGACCTCCTTGCTCTCTGAATGATCAAAGTTAAATATATCGCTGAAGGTTTCTTATGTGCAATTGATGAGTTCAGTAGTATCCAATACGGCGAATCTGCATTTTTCACCAGCACGCTGAATGCCATCCAAATCAGAATCCCGAAAGAATACAATAAATTGTCTGGAAACCACTAACAAATTCAACATCGCCAAACAGTAGGATAAACGGAACTTGCATTAATGATTATTCATCAATATTTTCAACATGCAGCTATTTGCTGAGTTTGGATAATCCGGAAGGAGAAAACAATGCCAAGATTGAGAAAAATTCTTCGTGATAAGATACCCAAGTGGCGCGATGAATTACGCGAACTTGTTGTTGAACACGGTGATAAAACAGTCTCTGAAGTAAAGATCCAGCAGGTATTAGGCGGACTTCGTGGAGTCAAGGGTCTTATCTGTAACACATCACTCGTCGAACCTGACAAAGGACTTATAATCCGCGGAATACCCATTCTTGAACTGACCGACAGGATCCCCGAGGAAATATTCTTCCTTCTCATGACGGGAGAACTGCCTGATGAAGCAGCTCTCGCCAAACTGCAGGAGGAATACAATGAAAGGGCTGAAGTTCCAGCTTATGTCTGGAATGTCCTTGAAGCAATGCCGAAGAATTCACATCCTATGGCTATGTTCAACCTCGCCATCCTCTCCATGCAGAGGGAATCCAGATTTAAAATAGCGTATGATTAAGGCGTTAAAAAACCTAATTACTGGGAATCAACTCTTGAAGATGCTCTTATTCTACTTTCAAGACTTCCGGAAATCGCCGCCGGTATCTATCGCATGAGATTTAACAAAGGACCTAGAATCCCCAGAAATCCCAAACTCGACTGGGGCGGTAACTTCGCCCACATGCTTGGTCTAAGTGTTAATGCTCCTGTTTTCGAGGATATGATGCGGCTCTACCTTGTCCTTCATTGCGACCATGAGGGTGGAAATGTAAGTGCTTTTACCTGCCATGTTGTCAACTCCGCTCTTTCAGATCTGTACTATTCTGTTTCTGCTGGTTTGAACGGTCTTGCAGGACCACTTCATGGACTTGCAAATCAGGAATGCCTGAAGTTTGTCCTCTGGATACTCGACAGGTTCAGCGGAGTACCCGATGATGAGCAGATAAAGGAAGAGTGCTGGGAAACTCTCGAGTCAGGTAGAGTTATCCCTGGCTACGGTCATGCCGTTCTCAGGGTCACAGACCCGCGCTTCATCGCACTCAGTGAATTCGGTTTGAAACACTTCAAGGAAGATGAAGTGCTTCAGCTTGTTAACAGGCTTTATAAAATCGTCCCCGGGGTGCTGAAGGAACATGGAAAAGCAAAGAGCCCATGGCCCAATGTCGACGCAGGATCCGGAGCATTACTCTATCATTATGGTATGAGCGAATTTGAGTACTACACTGTACTGTTTGCAGTCTCCAGATCGATGGGAATGTGTGCTCAGGCAGTAATCTCCCGTGCAATGTTGGAACCGATCACGAGACCGAAATCTGTTGAAACAGGCTGGCTTAAAGCACAGGTTTCTGAAAGCTGATCGCTGCTTTGAGGTAAGAGCCCCGGTTCTCGCCGGGGCTCTTCACGCAGAACCATCCGGGAGGAAGAATGGGACTCACAGTAGCTGAAAAGATCGTTAGAGAACACATTGTTGAAGGCAAACCTGAACCCGGAGAAAGGGTTGCCATAAGAATTGATCAGACTCTAACACAGGATGCCACTGGGACCATGGCGTTCCTTCAACTTGAAGCGATGGGAGTTGATCGCTGCAGAACAGAACTGTCGATCTCTTATGTTGATCATAATATGGTGCAGAGCGGATTTGAAAATGCGGATGATCACAGGTACCTTCAGTCAGTTGCCAAAAAGTATGGCGTTAAATTCTCAAGACCTGGCAACGGCATCTGTCACCAGGTTCACTTCGAACGATTCGGAATCCCCGGTAAGACTCTGCTCGGGTCAGACAGCCATACACCCACTGCAGGCGGTATGGGTATGTTCGCCATGGGTGCAGGTGGTCTCGATGTCGCCTGTGCGATGGCAGGAGAGCCTTTCTGGATCACTTACCCCAGAGTAACAGGCATAAGACTGATCGGGAAACTAGGGATTTTTGTCTCTGCGAAGGATGTCATTCTCAAAGTTCTTTCCATCCTCTCCACAAGGGGAAATGTCGGAACAGTAATCGAGTATTTTGGAAGCGGTTTATCTAATCTGACCGCTCAGGACAGAGCGACGATCACGAACATGGGTGCTGAAACCGGTGCAACAACATCGATATTTCCCTCGGATGAAATCACACACGAATTTCTAATTGCCCAGGGACGCGGGGAAGCATGGAAACTGCTGACAGCTGATCCCGATTGTGTATATGACAGAATAATTGAAATTGATCTTTCCGAAATTGAACCAATGGCAGCAACTCCCCACTCACCGGGCAACGTTACAGCTGTATCCGGACTTACCGGGATGCATGTGGATCAGGTTTGCATAGGTTCATGTACGAATTCTTCTTTCAGGGATCTGGTTATGGCTGCAGAGATACTGCGTGGTAGAATCGTCAGCGAGAATACCAGTCTCGTTATCGGGCCGGGTTCGAGACAGGTGCTTTCAATGATCACTGATTCAGGTCATCTTGCATCGCTGATCACTTCAGGTGCTCGCGTTGCAGAGAGTACATGTGGATTCTGTATCGGCAACGGTATGGCTCCCAACACGGATGCCGTATCACTCAGAACTGTCAACAGAAACTTTGAAGGCAGGTCAGGGACTGCAAGCGCACAAGTTTATCTTGTCAGTCCTGAAGTGGCGGCAGCATCCGCCATAACCGGAGAGTTCACGGATCCGAGAACACTTGGAATACCTTGGCCTTCCATATCAATTCCTGATATCTTCGCATTTGATGACAGCATGGTCATTGATGAGCATGACCACACAACCGTGCCAGTCAGGGGTCCTAATATCGGTCCACCACCTGTCAACGATCCTCTTCCTGAGCGACTTACTGGAGAAGTTCTACTGAAGGTCGGTGATAAG
>JAUWJE010000251.1 GCA_030607835.1 Candidatus Fermentibacterota bacterium
GCTCTATGATTTTCGGCTGTATTTCACGTTCGGTCTTGAGGCTTTCCAGGCGTTCCTCCAGGCATCTCATGTCTGTCTGGAACTGATCGTAAAGATCAAGATCAAGTTTGAGCTGCGCGGGATCACGTTTGTGGATGCGAGTGAGTGTTTTATTGATTTCCTGAATCCTGGTGTTTATCAGTTCCCTGATCTTCTGTTTTTCAGCTTTTGACTTTTCCCTGAGCCTGCTTTCGATCAAGGGTCTGTGGGTTTCCCGGTACTCCTGCAGTGAAGCTTCTATTCTGTCTCTGCCACTTATGACTGCGGATTGAAGTTCTTCTGACAGGGTGATGGATATTTTGGGATGATCCCTCTCCTCCGGAATGAATCCAAGAATTTCTTCCTGTGCCTGTTCAAGTACTCCATTGATCAGTCTGAAAGGGATCTTCTGTATATCTTCATGAAGCTTCCTGCCGGATTCTCCTATGGCTACAAGCCTTACATGCAGAAGCATCAACGGGCCGGGCAGCAGTGAACTATCAACTACAGTGTATGTTGATCTTGAAAGCCTCTCTCTACCTGTATAACCGGCAGTAAACATATGCTGGCGGAATACTTCCATAGCTCTTTTCATGAGCGGATGGCTGAGATGCACATAGGCAACGTCTTTCCGGTCGGTTGCATCCTCAGGCGAAAAGACAAGTTTCAGGATTGAACCATCCGGTGCTTTTACTGAGCGGGAACACCGTTCACCCCAGTGGTCCGGGACTCTTCTGAGTAATGCTCCTTTTTCTGCCAGATCACCGGGAGCGTTTTCCAACCCCGGATGGCCGTCTATTTTCAGCGCGTCATTCAGAACCTGTCTGATAATCTTCGGATCGGCTTCCCAGTATTCTCTGGCATTTTCAATCAGGTTTGAGAGCTGAGTATTTCTTCTTGAATCGTAAATATCTCTTTTCACGTCAGCGCTTAAGGCTATTCTTGGTTCTAGGAGATCCAGGTCGGCCGCGGTTTCACCGAGCATTCTATTTTCAATGTTCTTCTCTATGATCGCTGCCACTCCTCCAAGATCATCCCTCTGCTGCTGCACCTTCTCCACTACTTTTTTCAGATATTCATCATCGCTTCTATCGATATGTACAAAATGATGAATAAGAACTTCGTCAGCTTTCTGGCCATGCCTGTCTATTCTGCCGTTGCGCTGTTCAAGCCTGTTGGGGTTCCATGGTATTTCCCAGTGAATAAGGTATCTGCAGTGTTTCTGGAGGTTGAGCCCTTCAGCTGCCGCATCAGTTGCTATCAGAATTCGGAGGGGGTTTGTTTGCGGGTTTGTCTGAAAGGCGGTCTTTATCCGTTCCCGCTCTATAGAGGACATGCCACCGTACAGCTGCATTATTCTGTCTTCACCGCAGTAATCCTCAAGATGATGACGGAGGTATTCAAGAGTATCCTTGTACTCGGTAAATATTATCAGGCGCTCCTGGTTCCAGTCATTCTCTGTTTTAAGATGGTTATCGATCCAGTCTTTGAGTACTGTTGTTTTTGAGTCCTCGGCAAGGCTGTTTTTCTCAGATTGTGTCAGCAGGTATTGCAGGTTTTGTTTCTGTGTTTTTGAAAGTCCTGGAAAGAACCTGGAGCATTCCGTCAGTGCCTGTCCTTCCAGCTGATCCTTTACAAGATCATCTGCATGATCTTCTTCGGTTCTCTTTACCGCGATTTCCATCAGCTTGCGATCCGGTTCTGTTGTTGTTGTGTCTGTTTGGGCTTTAAAGAAATGATCGGCATGGGTAAGCATCGATCTATGGAAAGCAAGAGGGCAGGACAGGAAGCGCTTCTTGAGCATTGTAAGCGCAAACCTTACAGGCATGCGAACATTCGCGTCCATTTGTTCTTTTAGTCTGCTGGTGATGTACTCATCGAGGGTTTCCGCTATTTTGTTTGCGGTTGCTTCAGGTGGCACTTCGAGTGCCTCAACCCTGCGCCTGGCAAGGTTACGGGTGGTTCCCAGAGCAAGTATCTCGTCCTTCATCCGCCTGATCATGACGGCACTGACTGATGATCTGTCAACCTGTGAATCACGATGAAAACGGAGAGGGTCCAGCAGTTCCAGCAATCCTGTGAAACTCTCAGTGTACCCGTTATGGGGAGTTGCCGTAACAAAAAGCCTGTGCCGGAAGTGAGGAGACAGGTTCCTGAGCATCTTTGTTCTCTGAGAATCCCTTACGTACCACTGCCGTCCGGTAGGAGCACAGTTGTGAGCCTCATCAAGGATCATGAGATCCCAGGAGGACATTGTTCCGTCTGATTTCCGGAGCCCTGCTGTGAAATTCCTGAGATGCACTTCCCTCTTTATGAAATCCATACTGGTTATAAGCCATGGATGACTCTGCCAGGGATTAACGTGAGTACCGTACTCCCTCCTGAGATTGAGTATTGCATGGCGGTCGATGATCTTGAATGACAGGTTGAATTTCTCGTCCATCTCCTCCTGCCACTGCACCTGAAGAGAAGCCGGACATACGATCAGACAATCCCTCACGCGGTTCCTGCTTATCATCTCCTGCAGAACAAGGCCGGATTCGATGGTTTTACCCAGGCCAACATCATCGGCAATAAGCAGGTTGACCCTTGGCATCATCACTGCACGGACTGCAGGTGCTACCTGGTATGGTTCCAGATCAATCGCACCCATGAAGGGACAATGAAGAACATTCCCGGATAGTGTGGATGTTGTGGACCATCTGACAGCCCGGAGAAATGAATTGAATTCTTGCGGTTTGTCCCAGTCTGTCATGGCAGGCAGGCTGATGTCTTCTAGAATTCTTGTGTTAACTTCACGTTCCCATATTACATCAAGCGATTCTCCAAGCCTGTCATCATCAATACATTCAAGGCTTACTCTTGTAATCGGAGATACTGCAGGGCCTTCATCATGCGGGAATACATCCTCAACGATAAAAAACCTGTTGCGCAGGCGAACGAGCTGTCCCTGTTCAGGCGCGGTTACGGTTATGCTCATTTATTTCAATCATATTCTGTAACTATTCAGCCCCATCTATCTGATATCACCATTACTACACACTACAGATAGCTCGTAACTCAGGATTAAGATTGAATAGAACTGACAACCAGGCAAGGTTCAGCAGAGAA
>JAUWJE010000286.1 GCA_030607835.1 Candidatus Fermentibacterota bacterium
ATTATTGCCATTATTGCTCCTGATCGATGTTGTCATGCCCTGTGCTTTCTGCGCTGCCGTAAATTCCATTGCTTTTCCACGTCAGCCTTATGGCTTTCCAGCAGTAAGATACGTTATAGCGGATATCATGCTTTCGTTTGCCAGGCCTAACCAGTCCGGCAAACAGTCTAAAAGCATGAAGTAAGGCCATAAAAACTCTGAAACCGGTTACAGCACCGTACTTTCCGTGTTTTCTGAGAAACCGTATTTTCTCCGGAATATACCTCAGCCAGGTTTCCCGTCCAAACATCTGACGAGCCGCTACTCCTTCCAGATGTACAACTGAAGCTTCTGGAACAAACCATACTTCCCAGCCGGATCTGGACAATCTGTATTGCAGATCTGTCTCCTCATGATAGAAGAAATAGTCTTCATCAAATAGTCCTGTATCCAGAAGGGCTTTTCGACGGAACACCATGACAGCTCCAACAAGCCAGTCAACTTTCTGCTCACTCAGATGTGAAGAGTAATATGCCGTTTTCCTTCTAAGAAAAGGCAGATGCTCTCTTATCAGTTTACCCGGAAAAGGAAAGTCCCTCATGGAAGGTTGAAGTGATCCGTCGGGCCAGAGCAGTCGAGGTCCGACCATACCGGCTTCCGGATGTCTCTCAAGAGCATCAATGAGCGATGAAAGGCTCCCAGGTGTGAAAACAGTATCGTTGTTTGCCAGGACAAGAATCTCATCATCGGAATTTTCAATAGCGCGGTTCGCTCCAGCTCCAAAACCAAGATTGCGCTCCACTCTCATAATGGAAAACCAGGGTTCCCCGCCAAACTCCTGCTCAGCTGCTATGTCGGAACCATCCGTGGAACAGTTGTCCAGAACAATCAGTCTGGCCTGCAGCTCTATCAATTGTGGGGCAAGAGAGTTGATCATATCACGCAGGACTTCAGCGCCATTCCAGTTCAGAGTGATTACTGTGATTCTGCTCATTCAGCGACCTCGCGAATGCGGGCATCACACATGTCCCGGAATTGCATAAAAGCATCCATGTCGGACGGAGGAAGATTTCTCCGGTAAGAACTGTAAAACAGGTACGGATCAATGGGATTACCGTTCTCATCGTTAATCTGATAATGAAGGTGAGGTGAAGTGGAGGTCCTTCCGGTTGTTCCTACATAACCGATTGTATCTCCCTTCTGAAGCGTTACACCTGGGGTTACACCGTCTGCAATCGCCTTCAAGTGAAGAAATGCTTCGGAATAACCTGCGCCAATACTGATTTCCACGCAGTTTCCATTGTATTCATAATTCCAGTTTGTCCTTGACACTATTCCACCTCTGCAGGTCCGCACCGATGTACCCTCGGCAGCCTTGTAGTCTACTCCAGCATGACTGCGATTACCTCTGGGTTCTCCGAAGGGACCGGTCATTTCTTCGAATGTGGTGATTGGCATGTAATTCAGAAATCGCATGACTTCAGTTCCATCAGCATAATAATGTGATGGCCAATTATCTCCTGTCATGTGGAAACTATATACTGACAATGGACTATTCACAGTACCTTCCTTTGGTGCATAATGAAGCGCAAAAACCTGATTTTCCCTGCCGGTCACCCCGAACAGCACATAAAGCGAATCTCCCGCGTTCATACCTCGCCAGGGATCTGTGTCCCACCACATACATCGCACGATGTGAGCACCGAGGATATCAGAATCCTCCACCACATCCTGAAGGCTTGCATAAATGGAACCGTTGATCTCGACAGCTAATCTGTTCCATTGATAATCCGGCACAATGGAATCGATCCGGGAATCCTCTAATGTGTCAGGCAGCACAGAATCCGGAAGAAATATCAATGAATCAGGTGAAAGAATTGTACTGACAGAAGTGTCCGGCACAACAACGCTTATGTGATCATGGGGGATTGAGAGACTGTCAGAACCAGGCAGTTCAGAGGAAACGGTGTCTTCCGAAAGGAAATCTTCAGCTCGAACGACGATTTCCCCTTCTTCAGGTCTTCCGGTGCAGGATGTAGAAAAAAGAAAGAGTGCAGGAATAACAAGTCCTACTATATACGCTATTTTATTATTTTTGCGACGTTTCGTCAAAATATTGACATCTCTCGGGATTGTGTTACCATACATATATCATGAATATGAATAATACGAAGAAAAACAGAATACTGGTAATCGATGACGAGGTGTCAATTACATCTTCTCTTTCGAAAACACTCGAGTTGTCGGGATATCAATGTTATGTGGCCAACTGCGGCAGGGATGGCCTTCGAAAGCTCAGAGATGAAAACTCATTTGATCTCATTATCACTGATATCAGGCTTCCAGATATCTCAGGTATTGAAATTCTGGATATAGTCAGAATAAAATACCCATTTCTTCCGGTGATTATGATAACCGGTTATGCCA
>JAUWJE010000068.1 GCA_030607835.1 Candidatus Fermentibacterota bacterium
AAAGTAATGTTGGAAGAAATTCAAAAAAGATATCATCAATCATTCTCAGTGTATTCTTGTTTACAGCTTTTTCTGTAAGGTTTTTGCGTTGAATTTCAAATGCTGGAGCAAGCTCTGGAGAAATAGAGAATACTAATTTATTATCAATCTCTGTACTGATCAGATGATGTATATAGAAAAATGCAAGCGGTTTGGATCTCCTTTTGCATGGGAATACACAGCGGTTTGATTTCATTCTTTCCGCATCGATGCAAAGATATTTTCGATAATACTGGTCAAAAGAGATCAAAGTTCTCTCCATTTTCCTTTTAACTATGATTATGTGGATTCTACATTTGCTCGTATTTCATTAATCCCACAACTGTATATCTTCACTTGAAGATGAATCAAGGATAGTAATCATACCTTGGATAACTTAACACGTCTACATAACACCCTAATACACCTGGATTAGTGGAATCTACATTATCCTGGATTTCAATATTCCTATCACAATTGCGAAGTTCCAGAAGTTAATTGAATGCAGCCGTTGTTACAGATACTGTGGATTCCGGATGGAATTGTATGGGTTATGCAGTGCCTGGATTTCCTGTCAGTACTGTCCCATCTTGTTGAGTCTTTTCTCCTTTTTCTACCTGTCAGGGGATGGACTGGAAGCAGCAGACCGATCAGTTAGAGTATTCCAAGGATTTCACCCTTGTAAGCATTGAAGGATATACCATTTACTGCTACGACATCTTTATATGATTTTCTAAGATTGCTGACTGATATGATTGAATTATTCGTGGCTGTAATTCAGGTTACACTGATTGTGGAGGACGAATGGGCGTGAGAATCGAAGGTGCTTCATCATCTGCGCACACGGGCAGATCAAAACCGAATGTACTGCCGGATTCAGGTTCGCTTTTAAGAAATACTTTTCCACGATGCATTTCTACTATACGTTTCACTATGGAGAGACCCAGACCTATACCGGGAACTTTCTTTCCAGAGACGTTATTGTCCTTTATTCTAACGAATTCCTTAAACAGTTTCTTCTGATTCTCCCTTGAGATGCCGATTCCGTTATCTTCCACTTCCACTCTGACAGTGCTGTCGTCCTTTAGAAAGCTTCGAACAACGATTTTGCCACTGTCAGGGGTGTATTTGACAGCGTTTGTAACAAGATTGGCAACAACCTCGGTGAGAAGTCTTTCAATGCCGCCTACGAATGGCAGATCCTTCTGAAGATCAGTGGAAAGTATGTGTTTCTTATCAGCCGCAAGATACTTATTTGAATCAACTACCTGCTGAATAATTGTATTCAGATTAATCTTCTTCGCTTGTTTCCTTACCTGAGATGTGTCTTCAAGCGCAGCAAAAAACTGGAAATCACGAAGGAAAGAATCAGCTTCATCAAGCCTGGAATGCATTCTATTCATAAGATGTTTCTGCTTGGTGGTGACTGATGATCCGAGGAGTGTCTCAAGGCTGTGAAGAAGCATTGTTGTCGCGGAAACAGGTGATTTCATATCATGAATAGCGATATGAAGAAAAGCCCGCCTGAGTTTGGAGAATTCCCTGAGCGAAGCATTGGCTTTCCTTAACCTGTCTTCTCTTTCTCTGAGGGCTCTGTATGTTTTCATCAATTCACTGCTCAGTTCGCCAACTACTGTTGCTACAGCCAGGAAGGCTCCGACTCGGACTAAATCGGCCCAGAGAGGGCTGGTAAAGTCTGAGAAGAATCTGAAAATGAGCACATCCAATCCCAGAATTGCAGCTACATATATTGATTTTCGACCCCACCAGAAACTGGCGAAAATGATGGGAACGTAAGCCATATGCGAGTACCCAATGTTCTTATGGAGTTCCAGATTGAAATATGCGCTCAAGATTATAAAACCCAACATAAGAGTGCCTATGATAACAAATCTGTTTCTGGAGCTTGGTATCTTTTCCTGGATTATCCTCGGATTTGATTTGCTGTCAGATTTCTGATTCATCCTGCTCTCTCTTTATTCATGATATGCAAGCCACCGCGCGTAATATATCGCATATGCGGGATAATTGCGTGAACCACAGAAGTTGAAAAGATAGTCTGAAAAAAGGGTGAATGTCCAGTCAGAGTATCCTCCAGAGGGTTACCGAATCCTCACCGCATATCACGTGTGATCTGCTTCCGAAACCGACCAGAAATTCAATGGATTCACCGGCTTCAGAGACAAGGCCGGAATACTGCCTCGGAAACGCAAGAAGGTAATCAGCATTTTGCTCGATCCAGCACCAGCCCTCAATATCGTTCCCGGGAAGTCTTTCAGACGTTACAAGACCATCCAGATCCAGAATGTTCATATTTGTAATCCATTTAACCGCGCCGATATCCGCGGAGGCTACAGTTTCCGTATCTGTCGCGCAGGCAGCAAGGTATTCAGCTGGATCCACATCAATAGCACCCACATCACACGAAGCTTCTGCCCGTCGTCCTCCGAAAATCACTAACCCTGGAAGCATCGACACGGCGAGAAGAATGATGTTCAGTTTTTTTCTTTTCAATCCACTCAACCAGTGTCCCGCGACGAGGACTGTTGCTGTCAGTGCCGGGACATAGTACCTCATCTGAAAAAAACTGTTTGGCGAAAGAAGAAGGGAAGTGGCAAAGAGCAGAACCGGAATTGCACCCAACGCAATATTCCTTCTTCTGAGTTCAACAGGAGCTTTTTTGAATAATTCTATTAATGAAGCCACTGCTACGAAGATAAGAAGTGGAGAAACAAGAAGAATGTTCTTCAGTAATCCGGGTAGACCGGTTGCTGCCGATGAAAACCAGGAAACAGGCTGTTTTGCGTAGAAGGTTGAGGGAAGTAGAAGACCGGCAGCATTAAGATTCCAGATCACCCAGAGAATGCCGACGGTGAATGAAGGTGCCAGCAGAATAAGAATATTTCGAACACTTCTCCTGGGCATGGCGAAAATCAACGGCACCGCGAGAATGGCAAGCTCAGGTCTGCATAGAAAAGCCCCTGCCAGAATAAACGGTCTGAATCCATGCAGAGTATCATCCCTGACACTTTTCCATATTACGATTACAAAAAGAGAAGTAAGCGCAGTTTCCATGCCGCTTGATGCATGGAAAAAGAATGGTCCGGTCAGGAGAAGAAGAAACCCTGCCAGTGGACCGGCAGCTAGCAGTGCCAGTGCTGCCGCGATAAGGGAGAAGATCATGAGAATCACCGGAGCTGCCTCAGAACTGCCTATTGAAGCCAGGGCAGAAGGCAGAAGCCATGCAGGGCTTGTGAAGCCCGAGGATATCTCAGCCTGGTTGAAGCAGAGAGGATTTCCGGAAAAAAGACTCCTGCCAAACACAAGGTGGATATATGTGTCGTCCATTGGTGGTATAAGCGGTCTGCACTCCCACAGCGTCAGCACAAGTAATGTACAGACTATCAATATCGTCGGAAGGAGCACCCTGTATATGCTCTTTTTTCGGAGCGTGTTGTTTGATTTTTTCATGTGGGTTTTATCGTTTCCCATGCATGCCGCGTCAAGAGTACAATAAGCTTAAAACGGTGGACACAGGCAGGCTCTCGTGTTAGAGTTCACATGCTGTTAATACTACTAAAAAATACAATTTGTGGGAGAACATTTCCTTTGAGAGTAATCGGGGTTGGAATAGATATTGTCGATCTTGATATTTTCAGGGCACGACTTGATGATGACCTGATTGAGGAACTGTTTTTACCGGAGGAAGTGAAGTACTGTTCAGGCAGAGCTAGACCATGGGAAAGCTATGCCGCCAGATTCGCTGCAAAGGAGGCCACATTCAAGGCGCGCAGTGCCGGACTCTCTCAAGGACTTCGCTGGAAGCATGTAGAAATCATGAAGGATGAATCCGGTGCGGTTTCCGTTCGATTAACAAGTAAAGCGCTTAAGCAGGCTAAAGAAAAGGAAGTAAAGGAGATACACCTTTCTGTCAGTCATACTAAGTTGAATGCAATGGCTGTCGTGGTGATGGAAGGCTGATAAAACCCTGTACAACAGATATAAGAATGGTTGGAAGGAGCGAACTTTGAGCAACATTGAATCCTACGAGAAAGCAAAAAAGGACTTCACCTGGGATATTGCCAGAGATGTCCTGAATTGGAAAGAAGATGAACTACTAAATATCGGAGCCATGTGTTCCGATAGGATTTGTGCAAGAGGGGATGCTGATAAGACAGCTCTCATCTGGGAGGGATTTGGAAACAGGTCCGCTAAATACACTTTTGATGACCTTAGAGTCTACTCAAACGGCTTTGCACAGTTGCTGAAAGAACAGGGGATCGAGCCGGGGGACAGAGTCTGTATCTTTATGGATAAGAACCCCAGTCTTTACTTTTCATTCCTGGGTATTCTCAAACTTGGAGCTATTGCTCAACCGCTTTTTTCCGCATTTGGTGATGAATCCCTGGAGGTCAGGCTGGCCAGCGCCAACACAAAAGCCATCCTGACAACTCGCAAACATGTAAGAAAAGTCAGGAAGATAAAGGACAGACTTCCTGATCTGAAGAACATCATTGTTGTTGAAGGTGATCCGGCCAAGCTGAAGGAAGGCGAAGTCTTCTTTGATGTGGAGAACGCGCCTAGAATTGAAGAATTTGACGTTTACAAATCAGATTCAGAAACGCCATCCGTTCTTCATTACACGTCAGGCACAACAGGGCAGCCCAAGGGTGCTCTACATGTTCACAGCTCTGTCTGGGGGCAGGCTCTCACCACAAACTGGGTTCTTGATCTTAAAGATGATGATATTTACTGGTGCACGGCAGACCCTGGCTGGGTGACCGGTACAAGTTACGGCATCATCGGCCCGTGGTCTCTGGGAGTCACACAGTGTGTTCTTGATTCAGGATTTACTTCTTCCAGATGGTATCAGTTCATTCAGGATAATAGAATTACTGTCTGGTACTCGGCACCAACCGCTATCAGAGCGCTTATGAAAGATGGCAGTGAACTTGTCAGTGAATATGATCTCTCTTCATTAAGACATCTTGCCTCAGTTGGAGAACCACTCAACGCTGAAGCTGTCATCTGGAGCGGTGAAGTATTCAATGGCCTGCAGTTTCATGATACATTCTGGCAGACTGAAACCGGCTCCATGATGATTACGAACTTTCCTGGTATGGAGATACGCCCCGGATCCATGGGAATGCCTTTTCCAGGGATATCTGCTGCTGTACTTGATCTGGATTCTCACGAACCGCTTACAGAACCAGGAAAAGTCGGTCTGATTGCATTCCGTCCCGGATGGCCGTCCATGTTCCGAAGTTACTGGAAGCAGCCCGATGTTTACAGGAGCAAGTTCGTTGGAGCGGCAGAAGACGCAATGCCTGATGAGCTTAGAATGAATTCCGATCTCTGGTATGTTTCCGGTGACAGGGCGAGTATTGATAAAGATGGCTACTACTGGTTTGTGGGACGGGATGACGATGTGATTAACACAGGTGGTCATCTGGTTGGACCTTTTGAGATAGAATCAGCTCTGGTGGAGCATGAGGCTATTGCTGAAGCAGCTGCAATTGGCAAACCTGATGAAGTTAATATGGAGGTAGTAAAGGCTTTCGTTACGCTGAAACCCGGATACGAACCTTCCAATGATCTTGAACTGGATATCATGAATTTTATCAGGAAAAGGCTTTCTCCGCTTGCGATGCCGCAGGAGATCGAGTACATGGATAAACTTCCCAAAACACGTTCCGGTAAGATAGTTAGAAGGTATCTGAAGGCAATTGAATGGGGTGAAGAGGTTGGTGACATATCAAGCCTCTCCGACGATTAAAGTAGAACTGAAAGGATCTGAAATGGAAGAGATGAAAAAAATCGTACTGGAATACATAGTTGATGAATATCTTGATGAAGATGATGAAGATGAGGTATCCTTCGATTCTCCTCTTATCTCCTCTGGTATTGTCGACAGTTTCTCCATGGTGTCTCTCAAGATATTTATTGAGAACAAGTACAGTATTAAACTTTCGGATGAAGAAGCGACTCCGGAAGCGTTTGATACAGTCAACTCTATATGTGATCTCGTAAACAAGTACGTGGGATAGTCTGGAGACGATAACAAATGGCATTTTCAAACGATACTAGAAAACTGTTCACGAATGAGATTGAGAAAATCAAGGATGATGGTCTCTACAAAGAGAAGCGATTCATCTGTTCAGAACAGGATGCTGAAATAGAGGTTGAATACCCCGAGGGTGCTGCACACAAAAGGGTTTTGAACTTCTGCGCAAATAATTACCTTGGACTTTCCAGTCATCCCGATGTTATTCAGGCTGCCCACGAGGGGCTTGATACCCGCGGTTACGGGATGAGTTCGGTGAGATTTATCTGTGGCACTCAGGACATTCACAGAGAATTGCAGGACAAGGTTTCCGTATTCCTTGGTATGGAGGATACGCTCCTCTTTCCCTCATGCATGGATGCCAATTCCGGTGTCTTCGAGGCCATACTCGGTCAGGATGATGTTATCATTGCGGACAGGTTGATTCATGCATCACTGGTGGATGGTATTCGTCTATGCTCAGCGGAGTACGATACATTCAAGCATATGAACATGAAACACCTCAGGAAGAAGCTGGAACTCCACCAGAACAAGAGAACAAGGCTTGTAGTTACCGATGGTGTTTTCTCCATGGACGGCGATCTTGCGCCTCTTGATGAAATGGTCGCCCTCTGCAACGAGTACGACGCGATGCTTCTGGTTGATGATTCACATGCATCCGGATTCATAGGGAAGACAGGCCGTGGAACTCACGAGCATTTTGACGTCATAGACGGAATTGATCTTATCACCACAACCTTCGGCAAGGGGTTGGGGGGTGCTTCCGGAGGGTGTGTGTCCGGTCGCAGTGAGCTGATTGAATTGTGTCGTCAGAAAGCGCGTCCATACCTCTTTAGTAACTCCCTCGCACCTCCAATCGTTTGCGGATCTATCAAGGTAATAGATCTGATTTCAAAATCCACAGAGCGCAGAGACAAACTGGAGTGGAATACAAAGTATTTCCGCGAGAAGATGGAGGAAGCGGGACTTAATATGCGTCCCGGCGAGACTCCCATCGTTCCTGTCATGCTTTACAATGCGAAGCTCGCCAACGATATGGCAAGGGACATGTATGCTGAAGGCATATATGTAATCGGGTTCTGTTTCCCAGTTGTTCCTGCTGGAAAAGCCAGAATTCGTGTTCAGCTTTCAGCAGCTCACGAGAAGGTGCACCTTGATAAGTGTGTTGAAGCCTTCAAAAAGATCGGAGCCAAATACGGTATCCTGGGCATGGACAAGAAGGAAATAATCGCGAAGTACGGTAACTGATCTCATTAGAGGATGAATCAAAGGGTAGAAAGGTACTGCCGATCTGCCCTGTGGACAGTGAGTATTATGACGGACCAGGAGCAGTACGATCTAATGGCTGATCAAAGCGAAGTGAAAACAAGAGGATTTGCTAATGAATTCTCTTCACTTGTTTCCAGATCGATCGACGACCTGACCCTGGGAACATAGCCTTCCCTGAGAGAGTTTAAGTCAACGGTGACTGACTGGATTTCTTATCTTTAATAGAGACTTGAGGAACCTGTTTAAGGGAATCGGGTATTACAAGAGGATATGAAGGCTGGGAATTTACTACTTATTTACTATGGTTTTGGAATATTTTATTATTATTGATCTGTTTGCAGCTTATCTCTCAAGTGTTCCGGAAGGGATATTGTATGTTTAAAGTAACAATGCTTCTATTTACAATCTTAGCCATCTCCTCAGCTGCCAGTCTTGTTCTTGTCGAAGGAGACGCATCATTCTATCCAGCGGATTGGAGATCGGTTCTTGAGCCTGTCTATACCACTTCAGGTTATACATTTGCCATCTGCGATCCCGCTTCCCTTTCTTCGGAGTACAGGATTACCGTGCTCGATGCTGCATTTGAGGATCTTGAAGATTATCGTCTCGTTTTCCTCAGTGGTGATGCCGGTCTCGAGTATGCGGCTGGACTCGGACAGTTACTGTTTGAGAAGAATGGACTGATTCTGATAAAGCTGCATAGTGATATTCAAGAGGGAACTGTATTCCCCGGAATATATTTTATTCAGCCTCTCATTCGGCAGAATCCACCAAGACACCTTTTCGATTCCGGATCTCATCGCGGGTATGATGACTATGTTTCTGAAATAGTTGAGGCAGTAAGCGAGGATACGGTCCAGGCATTCACCCAGCATCTGGAGGATTACGGGACCAGGTATTCAAGCACTGATAATTTCGATTCATCGTGTAACTGGGTCGAGGATAAGTTCGAATCATACGGATATGAAGCTGAGCAGCAGCATTTCAGCTCATTGGGTTATGACTGCCAGAATGTGATCGCCGAGAAAACCGGTATTGAGGACCCCACCAAGATCTACATCATCTGCGGGCACCTGGATTCTACTTCCCCC
>JAUWJE010000288.1 GCA_030607835.1 Candidatus Fermentibacterota bacterium
AAAGACAGGACTTCATGGAAGATCCGCCAAAGAAGTTCTTCAGACTGGCACCTGGAAGAGAAGTGCGTCTGAGATATGCCTACTTCATTACCTGCAGGGATGTTGTTAAGGATGAGAACGGCGATATCATAGAGCTTCTGTGTACCTATGATCCAGAAACCCGTGGTGGCAACGCTCCCGACGGAAGAAAGGTTAAGGGAACGATTCACTGGGTATCAGCAGGGCATTCCTTAAATGCGGAGATCAGACTCTACGATAGACTTTTTACCGTGGAGAACCCTCTTGCAGAAGATGATTTCAGGAAGACAATAAATCCAAATTCACTGACGATTCTCACCAACTGCCGTCTCGAACCATCAGCTGCTGATTTTGAAACCGGTGTTCCAGTGCAGTTCGAGAGAATGGGATATTTCTGCCCAGCTCCGGAATCCATGCCGGATAAGCTTATCTTCAACAGAACAATCTCACTTCGAGATACGTGGAAGAAGATCCAGCGAAATACGCCGGGGAAATAGATGGTAGACAGTCTGACGAGGAAGTGAATCGGAAAATGAATGAAAAACTGACGGAGTTCAGACAACATCTTCACAGTATTCCTGAACTATCAGGGAAAGAATCAGCCACAGCTGAATACCTGAAAGCATTCCTGCAGAGCTGCAATCCGGACGATCTGATAACCAACCTTGGTGGTACAGGAATAGCGGCAGTCTACAACGGTTCAATCACAGGCACAAGGATTCTTCTGAGGTGCGATATGGACGCGGTACCGGTTTGCGAGCAAATGAATCTGCCTTACACCTCAACTATGGATGGGGTTTCCCACAAGTGCGGACATGATGGACATATGGCAATAATGGCTGGAGTCGCGAAATGGCTATCGGAAAATCACCCTCCAACAGGTGCCGTCGTTCTCCTCTTTCAGCCGGCTGAAGAAACCGGTGAGGGAGCCATCAGGGTTCTGAAAGATCCACGTTTTCAGGAAATAATACCTGACTGTGTTTTCGCTCTTCATAACCTTCCCGGATTTAAAATGGGAAGCATTATTCTCAGAGATGGTATTTTCGCTTCAGCATCCAGAGGCATGATAATCGAACTTTCAGGATCCTCCTCGCATGCTGCTGAACCGCATCTGGGCAGAAATCCTGCCCTTGCAATTGCCAGGATGATCCAGACCTTCAATGATCTTCCAGTTTCTGATGATTCCATGAATAATATCGCTATTGTGACCGTTACACATGTCAGTATCGGAGAACCTGCATTCGGGACATCTCCAGGTAAGGGAAGGTTGATGGTTACCTTGAGATCTGATAATGATGAAGCAATGGAAACTCTTTCAAGGTGGTTGGAAGACAATGCAAGAGGGATTGCGAACTCCTGCACTCTTGATTCGAAAATTAGCTGGACTGAGGAATTTCCGGTAACTGAAAATTCAATAGAAGCCGCTGACTCGGTCAGATCAGCCGCGGAATATCTCGGACTTGAAATAACGCAGCCTGATGATCCTTTTCCATGGTCTGAGGATTTCGGTCATTTCACAATGAAGTATCCAGGTGCTCTATTTGGAATTGGAGCCGGAACTCATTCACCCTCGCTGCACAGTCCGGAATACGACTTTCCCGATGAGCTTATTACCACAGGAGTCAATGTTTTCAGACGAATCATAGAAGACTTACTCAATAGTACTACAACATGAAGTAAATCGAATATCCCTGTCGCCATATCAGGAAAAGAGTATCTCTGGTTGAATCGATGAGCATATCCACTTCTGATGGAGTTCTAACTTCAGCTCCATCTATCTCCAGAATTACATCTCCAGCTTGAATTCCGGCACGCGCTGCTCTCCCGGACAGATAAATCTCAAATACCAGAACACCCTGCAGTGATTCATCACCAAGAGATCTGGCAGTTTCTCTGGAAAGTTCCTCAAGTACCCATCCATATTCCTCTGAAGCGGACGAGGAGGAGATATCAACCGGTTCATCCGGTTCACGTTCTCCGAGCACCACCTCGATAGTCCTGTTTCTTCCGTCACGGAGTATCCCTATTTCAACTGGCGTGCCCGACTCAATGTCTGCTATCCTGTTTCTGAATTCCGACACAGTCCTGAATGGCTCTTCATTAACTGTGAGAATTACATATACACGCTGAAATACATATTCACTTGCTGGAGTATCACTCAGTACCTGAGAGATAAATAATCAAAAAGCATCTTCATAA
>JAUWJE010000039.1 GCA_030607835.1 Candidatus Fermentibacterota bacterium
ACAAGAACTCCATCAGACAGACTTTCCAGTATTGCCCTGGCCATACTCCTTGCTTCCCTGAGTTCACGCAGGATTCCTTCAGCTCTTCCTTTTTCGAAAAGAAGGTGCTCTGAGAGATATCCGGTGACAAGCCCTGTTATCATCAGGAGGCCTGCGTAAATCATTACAAAAAGAAGCGCGTACTGAAAAGAAACATCGAATGGAATGACTTCTATCAATTCCTCCAGGGAACCTCCCGCAGGACCGATACTCAGTGCTCCTGAAATTGTTATGTAAGCAAGCACGGCTATCATCAGGGAATTGAGAACCGCCATGATTGCTCCACCCCTGATACCCAGATAGATACCCGCACCGAATGTATGAATAAAGAAAAAGACTGTGAAAGGACCATCGAAATTACCGGCCATCCGGATAAGAATCGCGGCCAGAATTGAATCAAGGGAGAAGAGAATCCAGATCTGCCATTCTCGTTCGTCCCATATCTTTCTGAACAGCATGTCCAGTAATATTGATAGAATCACCGCAATACCGACTGAGGCGTAGACTCCACCAACTCTTGTCCATCCGAGAAACAGAATCCCCAGTAGAACAAAGAGACCAAAGACAATGAAGCGCCCCACCTGAAGCCAGGTGCGGCGCCCCATTCTAAGAATTTCACTACGCATTTGTTTTTATCCCTGTATCGCGAAAACCGCGTACTATATTTTCAGAAGCAGTTATTACGATCCCACAGTACCGATAAGGTCGAAAATCGGGAGATACATGGATATCACTATACCACCAACGATTACACCAAGGACTACAATCAGAATCGGCTCGAGAGTTGATGTAAGACCTGCGACCGCTGTGTCAACCTCTTCCTCATAGAAGTCAGCAACTTTCATTAGCATCGTATCTAACCCACCGGTTTCTTCTCCAACAGCTATCATCTGAGTAACCATTCCTGGAAACACTCCGGAAGCCTCAAGTGGATTCGAGATGTTCTCTCCTCCGGAAATGCTTCCCCTTGCATCCATAATGGCATCCGCGATAACTCTGTTACCCGAAGTCTTTGATGTGATACTCAGACCGTCAAGAATTGACACTCCACTTGATATCAGCGTGCCCAGAGTTCTGGTGAACCTGGCGATAGACATTTTCCTGAGGAGCATCCCGAAGATAGGCATCTTCAGTTTGACAGCATCAATTACTTTTTCACCGTTCTTTGTCCTGTAGTACATCTTGTATCCGGTGATCAGGATTGCTATTCCAATGAGAATGAACAGTATGTATTCCTGTACAAACCTTGACAGTCCTACGACAATCTTGGTCGGCGTGGGAAGCTCACCACCCATATCAGCGAACATCTGCTCGAATATCGGTATGACAAACAAAAGCAGAGCCATCACAACCTCAACAACCAAGATAAGTACGACGAGGGGGTACATCATGGCGGACTTGATTTTACCCTTCAGTGCAGCTGATTTTTCCAGATGTGTTGAGAGTCTGTTCAGGATTGTATCAAGAATACCTCCCTGTTCACCTGCGGCAACCATATTGACGTACAGATCACTGAAGATCTTTTTATGCTTACCGAGGGAATCAGCCAGAGTGCCACCTTTTTCCACATCAGCTGTCACTTCTTCAATAGCATTTGCGAAAATCCTGTTATCCTGCTGACTGCTCAGTATCTGAAGACACTTGACCAATGGAAGCCCGGCGTTGATCATAACGGCAAACTGACGTGTGAACGTGGCAAGATCCTTGTCTTTAATGCCTGTACCAATTGTACCAAAGGTGGCCAGATCAAATCCTTTACCGGATACTTTTATATTGCTGACACCTCTATGAGCAAGGAGTGCCTGTGCATCTGCCTTTTTTGCGGCAGAAATTTTTCCCGACATCCTCCTGCCGGCTCTATTTGTTCCTTCCCACTTAAACTCAGGCATTTCTGCCTCCTGTCATTATAAGATTTCCCGCCCTGTCGCAATCATCTGTTCGAGTTCAGGAGCATCGTTCGAACGCTCAACAGCGACTTCTCTTGTTATTTCCTTTTTCTTATACATGTTGAACAGAGCCTGATTCATTGTCTGCATGCCATGTTTGTGTCCAGCCTGCATCATTCCGTATATCTGATGAAGTTTGTCCTGCCTGATCGTGGCTTTGACAGCGGGAGTGCAAACCATAACTTCCGCTCAAAGAACCCTGCCGTGTCCCCTGGCTCTCGGCACAAGCTGCTGTGTTAAAACACCAAGAGTCACAAACGAGAGCTGACTCCTGACCTGATCCTGACTCTGAGCAGGAAATGAATCGATGATTCTGTTAATTGATTCGTAAGTTGAATTGGTGTGCAATGTAGCCATTGTAAGGTGCCCTGTCTCGGCAATGTTAAGAGCAACCTGCATTGTCTCCATGTCTCTCATCTCACCTATGAGCACGACATCGGGATCCTGCCGTAGAACGTATCGAAGCGAATTGGAGAAGGATGTGGTGTCCTGTCCTATCTCGCGCTGATTGATAATGCCCTTGTCATGATGATGGACGTATTCGATAGGATCTTCAATTGTGATTATATGACAATGCCTTGTTGTATTTATCTTACGGATTATAGAGGCCAGTGTAGTGGACTTACCGCATCCAGTTGGACCTGTCACCAGAATCAAACCCTGGCGTTTCTCAGCGAGAATACTTACTACCGGGGGCAGACCGAGTTCTTCAAAACCGAGTATTTCGTGCGGAATCGACCTTATGGCACATGCCACGCAGCCGCGTTGAAGAAATACATTAGCCCTGAATCTGGAAAGCCCTTTGATCCCGAAAGCGAAATCAAGTTCCTTTTCCAGTTCAAACCTTTTTTTCTGCTCATCTTTCAGCAGACTGTATACAAGATTCTGAGTATCCTGCGCAGTGAGGGGATCGTACTCCATTCTGTCAAGTTCACCGTCTACTCTGACAACGGGAGGCGTTCCTACAGTAAGGTGAAGGTCTGTAGCGCGTCTCTCCATCATTTCTTTCAAAAGAGTCTTGATAATCATATCAGGCCAAATTCCCTTCCCCTTTATGCCGCTTGGTTCCGGTTTTATTCAAAGCGGCTGCCTTAAGAACCCCCGGATCATCTTCCGTGGTTACTCGCATTACTTCCTCAAGCGTAGTAATGCCGGCTTTCAATTTTTCGACTGCATCCATTCTGAGTGTTCTCATTCCGTTCTCAACACCCATAGTTCTCAGTTCGCCAGCAGTGACCCTATCAATGATAGACTGCTTTATATTCTTGTCAATCGAAAGGACTTCGTAAAGTCCTATCCGTCCCCTGTAACCGGTACCGCTGCATTTGCTGCAGCCTTTCCCTATATATGTTGTATAACCCTTCATCTCCTTAGAATCAATTCCCGCAGTTTGATACTCCTTGGCGCTGTACTTATGAGGTGTTTTGCAATGCTTACATATTTTCTTGACCAGCCTTTGAGCCATGATGGTTCTTACCGCAGAAGCCACAAGAAACGGCTTAATACCAATATCAACAAGCCTGTTAACAGTGCTTGGAGCGTCATTCGTATGGATGGTGGAGAATACCAGGTGTCCGGTCAGTGCTGCTTTTATGGCAATCGATGCAGTTTCCAGGTCTCTGATCTCACCAACCATAATGATATTTGGATCCTGCCTAAGAATCGCGCGAAGGGCAGTAGCAAAATCGTACCCCATACTGAAATTTATCTGTGTCTGTGTGAGACCCTCAATACTGTATTCAACAGGTTCCTCTGCGGTATGGATATTTCTATCATCCGTGTTCAGCGAGCTGAGCGCTGAATAAAGTGTCGTGGTTTTCCCGCTTCCGGTAGGTCCGGTAACAAGAACAATTCCAAAGGGGGAATTGACGCCCTGCAAGAAAACCTTCAGAGCTTCTTCAGGAAAACCAAGTTCTCTGAGATCGAACTCCAGGCTTCCTCGATCAAGTATCCTGAGGACTATTTTTTCTCCGTTAACTGTGGGAACCGCGCTTACTCTGAAATCAATCCATCTTCCGTCGACTCTGGCTTTTATTCGACCATCCTGGGTCCTTCTGCGCTCAGCAATATTCATGTTAGCCATGATCTTGAATCGACTGAGAATCTGTGGTTGAATTTTCTTGGGAAGCTTTCTAACAACAAAACAGGCTCCATCACGCCTGTATCTTATCTGGAGAAAATTCTCGTAGGGTTCAATATGAATGTCACTTACCTCTGTCCGAACAGCTTTTGTTATAATTTCATTCACAAACCCGACAACAGGACCATCTACTGCTCCCGCATACTCCTCTTCCAGATCTGAATCGAAATCTTCTTCTTCTTCAGGCTCAAGAGTTCTGACGACCTCCAGTTCATCAAGTTCACTGCTATAATCGTCAATCTGATCCTTTACTGAAACAAGCGCATCAGCTTTTCCATAGAGTTCATCCTGTGCTCTTCTTACAGCAGGTGGCGCCGAAGCGTAAACGATAACTTCCTTACCGGTAGCAAATTTCACTTCATCAATTGCGTACAGATCCCCCGGAGAGCCCATTGCAATGTAAAAGTAGTATTTATCCACTTCGACGGGAATAAGCAGATATTTCCGAGCGAGGTCTTCCGGAACCGATTCAGCAAGACGGTAGTCAATTGTTATTTCATTGAGATATACAGGCTTAACAGTGTATATTTCTGAAAGAAACTCGGTGATAAGATCCTCCGGTACGATTCCCATTGAAATCACTTGATCCGCAAGTTCAATTTCACCAGGACCATGTTCCTTGATTATCTGATTTATGTCATCCTGGCTGACCATACCTGATTCAAGCAGCATCATTCCGAGTCTGCTTAACACTTATTCCTCCATCAGTAATTCGATATTGTTTCTCTTATTACTTCGTCATAGGTGGTCTCTCCGCGCTCAAGCTTTCGAAGAGCAGATTCCCTCAGATTTATCATACCCTTTGATAATGCGGCCTTTTCTATTTCAATACTGTTTGCATCACCCTCTATAAGCTGTCTTATTTCTTCATCGATGGTCATAACTTCAAAAATCCCTATCCGACCCTTGTATCCGGTATTGTTACAGTACGAACATCCTGTACCTTCGAACAGCTTTACTTTTCGGAATCGTTCCGGATCAATCCCGGCATCTAAAAGTACTTCATCAGAAACACGGATTTCAGCTTTGCATTTAGAACAGACTTTTCTAATTAATCGCTGTGAAGCGATGCATGCCAGTGAGGTGCTGAGCATGAACGGTTCAGTTCCAATATCAATGAGCCTGTTGATTGTGCTTGGAGCATCATTTGTGTGAGTTGTTGAAAGAACCAGATGCCCTGTCAATGCTGCTCTAATAGCAATTTCAGCTGTTTCCTTATCCCGGATTTCTCCAACCATGATAATATCGGGATCCTGTCTGAGATAAGCTCTGAGGGCATTGGCGAATGTCAACCCTACATCGGCATTCATCTGGACCTGGTTGATTCCCTTCAGATTGAACTCTACCGGGTTTTCAGCGGTCATGATGTTCACTTCGACATCATTCCGCTCCGTAAGAGCGGAATAGAGTGTTGTTGTTTTTCCGCACCCCGTAGGACCTGTCACAAGAACGATGCCGAAAGGTCTTCTTATGGCCTTTCTGAATATTTTCAAGGGCTCTTCCTCGAAGCCCAGTTTCCCAAGATCAAGAACAACCTTGGATCGATCAAGAAGCCTGACTTCAACCTTCTCTCCGAACAGTGTAGGGAGTGTCGCAAGCCGCAAATCAACAAATCTTTTTCCAACCAGGATTTTCTGCCTTCCATCCTGCGGAAGATGATGATCCGCGATATTCATGCCGCCAAGAATTTTTAAACGGCTGACCATGGCTGAACGGTATTTTCTGCTGGGACGCATTACTTCATGCAATACTCCATCAATTCTGAATCTAACCCTGACATACCGCTCGAAAGGCTCAAAATGTATATCACTTGCCCCTCTACGGACAGCATCCGCAATAAGACTGTTAACAAGTTTAACAACAGGAGAGTCAGCTATATCAAGATCAATATCCTCATCGTATTCTTCCTCATCAGTATCCTCGACAATCATTGATTCAAAGACTTCATCTCCTACGAGCAGATCAACATCTTCGATCTCATCTTCATCAATGTTTGTAATAGACGTTTGAACAGTGCTTCCAACCCTTCTACTGCTATCATCAACGGCAACTAGCGCCTCCGAATCCGGATAATACTTTGCAATTGCTTTGCGAATCATGCTGGATGCGGTTATATGTGCCTCAATATCCATCCCGAGCGAGAATCTGAGATCATCAATCGCAAAAAGATTGTTAGGATCTGTCATGGCCACAATTAATTTTCTGCCAACAATTTCGATAGGTATGACTTCATACCTCCGCGCAATCTCAGCGGATATCAGGTGAATAGTGTTTTCATCAATATCTATTTCATCAAGATTTGCGCTTTCAATATTCTGCTGCCTCGCAAGATATTTATTGAGATCAGTTTCTGAAATGGCATTACTGCTGACAAGATAGTAACCAAGTCTACCGCCACCTTCACTCTGCTGATTAAGAGCATTTTCAAGCTGTTTGTTTGATATAATCCCGGAATCAATAAGGATTTGACCAATTCTGATGTTCACCAGGCCTCCGATACTATCAGATACATGAATTCCGCGTTGCAGTGCGGGAAGGCAATTATATTCCATCCGAATTCATTCTCATACAATTCAAATCAATATTCCTTACAATGAAAAGAATATATAGAAAAAATGCTAATGACCAGAGGGGTTTTACATGAGATATAATCAACATTCAGGCTAACTGAATAAGCTGCAGTATCTGATTGAAGAATGTGCGGCTTCGATACAATCGATAAGATGCACTTATAAGGGCTAAAAATTGATAATAACCCAGATATTCATTCCGATATCCCGCTGGTTATACTGGGAATTAACTCTATCAGTTTTCCATCCGAGAATTCCTGTCAATCCGGCGGTGACGGTACCAAAATCGTAGTTAATGGCTGGTTCTATTCTCCATTCTTCCCTGTCTGACTGAAGCTGATTTCCATAACCACTGCTTATAAGTTCGCTTGTGGTTCTGGATCTGGTTAGGCTCAAACTTGTTGTGAGGTCACTCTGAAAACTTATGCGAAGCTTGTCAAGAAGTGGAAGCGGGATTGCAAATCCTCCAGGAGCACTGAATGAATACTGTAGTCTTAATTGAAAGCTGTTGCTGTTACCTCTTGTTTCTGCCTGTGTACCGGTATAGTTCTTCATAACAGTGTTTGTCAGATTATCACTGATCGTTATCTGAATATCGTTTTTAAGAGTCACGTTTATACTGAACAGCGGAGACCAGCGTGTTGAAGTCGTTTTCGCGGTGGGAACATAATCATCACTTTCATATCTGCCACTTTCAATGGTCTCAATCTTGTATCCTGAACTCACCGTCCCGTTTCTGAGCAGATCCCTCAAACCAGCCAGTCCGTTCAATCCTGACCAGGAAAATGTAACGGAAGGCCACGTTTTTGACCTCTGATTATTCCAGAATCCGGAATACAGTGTCTTCGTATCTGAAGATCTGTACTCCAGACGAACAGACATGGATGAGACGGGTCTGAAACCTCCTGATATCTGGAGGTTCCAACCCTCTGTTCTGTCCCACGGCGTGATATCATCCAGCACAGGTCTCAGGCCAGTTTGATACAGCCATCCGGGAAGGAAATTCATATCTCTGTATTCGCTTCCCTCCGTTTCCGAATAAACCACGGTTGGATCAGTGATCAGGTTGGCCCATCGTTCCAATTTCATGAGGAACCACCTGGGGCTTCCCGGTTCAGCTTCTTCATCCAGTCTTTCATCTCTCAACCTTGCAAGACTCCTAAGCGTGTGGACGAGACCAATTCGGACATTGATCCTTCGAGTTGATGAGACTGAAAATCTTGGCAGGCCAAGTGTATCTGCTCCGGATGTAGTATGTGGAGCCAGCCTTGATGTATGATAGTTGACATCGTAGGAAAACCTCGGACGGAGATAATTAAAAAGATTGATATCCTGAGAAAGACTGATATTCTGGTTTCTGGATATCTCCCGTCCGACATTCACACCGATATTACCCTCCCATGGGTACAGGAGATCCCGAATCAGGGAGAGAGAACCGCTGGCTGAAAACCCTTTCCATAAATTAAAAGTGAGCGTACCGTTTGATGAGAGGGTTGATGCATTAGTAGCTCTGGTCTGAACACTATCACCGTTTGCGAAGCTCCAACGTGTATCCCAGCTGTTATGTCTGGACAGTGACCAGGCAATTCTTGTTGGTCGAAGTCTGAAAAATTCGATAATCGGCAGATTCAGCAGTTGCATTCTACCGGGTGTAATATCGTATGAGAGTGTTCCTTCAGCAGCACTGGCAGTATCTCGATATGTGGGAGACATTCCATAACTTCTGGAGTATGTATGGAGAAATCTGAATGGATCTATCAGATATCTGCCAGGCCAGTCCTCCGCCCTGCTGTTTTTCCTCCATTGGATTCGGGTGCTCCATCTCCTGGTCTGAGTTCTTTCATTCCAGGATTCCTCATCATCAAGTCTGAAATCAGAACCTGATTGAAATCGTGGCCTGGATATATCCATAGACCATGAATAATTCGCGGGGATGGAAAGCGACCACAATGGAGGAGTGAAGCGATCCAGATGGAGGGTAGCACGAGCATCGTAGCTGGTCGTAGCAGACCCGTGTCCGGATCTGCTTCCCAGACCGTGAAAATCAGCATCCACTTCTCTGTAATCACCATTAAGCGACAGGAGATCAGCCATATCGACACTGACTGTAACTCTGTGAGCGGTTCCGGTATTATTCCACGGTTGGTGAAGAGTGATATCATCAACCCATACCGTTTCACTCAGATAATCTCTTGTATCACTCTGAAGTCCCAGAGACATTTCAATGATCTTCGCGAAATTGGGTGAGCCTTTTACAGCAAGATTGCCCTCGCTGATATAATCAAGTTGCAATTCATCTTTTCTGATCTTGAGATCAACCAGATCATCAAGATCAACCTCTACAATCTGCCATCCTTCTTCGACATCAACTGCAATCTCATAATAATTCAGGCTGTCACTGCCGAGTCTGTATACTAACTCGGATTCACTTTTTTCCTCTCCATGCACCAGGAACCTGATCTGTTTATAAGCGGTGAAGTCTTCACTGCTGTAGAAGCTCTGAGTTGCGATTCCGATATGCCCGGTTCTGATATCAACTGCCTGAAGGGATAGGGACTGCTCGAGTCTGGGGTCGCCATATTCATCATCCCCGTGATCTATCGTTGGAGGAGGATCGTTTGCATAATCAGGGTTATCCTTATTGTTCACCGTTGAGACAAACAGTTTTTCAGATTCGAACACAGGGATTACGGAAGTATCGGAAAGGATCACTCCTTTCTCTTCCCAGCGATTTCCGACTATCGCGAAATCGTAAACCTGAATGGTATCCGCTCCTGTAAATCCGTCCATCCATATGCGGGAATAGCTGATTTTCTCCCATGTAGGTGTGCCTGATACAATATCCGGAATGGAAACCACGGAAGTGTCTCCCAGCGGGATCTCCAGAAGCATCCAGCCGTATTCATTTGGTCCTGAAATGATATACTCTTCATCATCAAGGGGAATCGTGATCCGGAAAAATAAATTTGACCTGTCCAGAGTACCGTTGGCATTGAGATCCTCAGTATCCAGGCTATTGTTACCCTGCGTACCATTTACACTGTTGTATCTTTCGGAAGGCGGATCGTTGCCATCATAAAAGTAATTGTCCCTGTTGGGGTCACCACCCTCGGGGGGGTTCTCCTCTGCATCCCATAAATTATCCAGACCGGTATCCTCATCATTCGCCAGAATTCCATCTCTGTTCTGGTCCTCAGTATCAAGTTCGCTATTTGCCCTTCGGACGAGTTCCCCCGCTGTTCTCTCGAGCCAGTAGGAGTCCTCATCGATTCTCTCCCCGATGTCGAGGTAGATGTTTGCATTCGAGGCATCACCTGTGAATCTGACATACAGCCTGATATGTGTCTTTCGGGAGAAATCAATACCGTACTTGTCTACGCAGCGCATTACTCCGCCCCAGGACTCCGGATTATGATTCTCAGGCTGGAAGTACAATTCCAGGACGTTGTTTACAAAGTTATCGGCTTCATTACCGGTGGAGCTGGATACGATTTCCCCGAGTTTCCACCTTCTGTATGTGTTGTACCATCTCAGCTCTCCTGCTGGATGAATCAGAGAAGAAGCTTCCACTGGCATGCTTGAGAGATGCCATGCAGCTCTGCTCTGTCCTATGGGAAATGATGATTCGGTTCCTTCCATATCATCAATGTAGGCTACTCCATCTACATTCGGATTCGGAAAGCTCATTGCAATCTCACCGGAAAGAGTAGCGTTGCTTTCCGCCTCGGTATTTATTCCGGGAATTATATTCGCGAAATCAGTCAGAAATCCGGGTTTTACCTCAAAATGGGCGTCCAGATCAGCAACCAGAGTTCTTGTCGACTCCTCCCCGATTCTGGGTCTGTCGCCCGGAGTACTGGCGCTCTCGAACATCACCGTCGCTCCGAGCCAGGAGTCCGATCCGATGCCGTATACAGCGCGTGTACCCACAAGAGTTTTCTTCTGAGACGCGAAAAGAGGGATGTATTCGTATGTAACCCGCAGAACATTACTTGGATTCTGTGCTTCCTCGGCGGCTTCACCCATTAAAGTGAGGAGACCAATTTCATATATGATTGTATAATCAACATCTTTAGCAAGTGTTCTGGTGCTTCCTGCGACGGTCAGTGTTACCGTTTCGCTGCCGGGAATAATCCCCATTTGGCCCAGAGAGTATGTGGTTGACGCCGCCCTGTAACTGACCGCAATAAAGTACTTGCTCTGCGCCGGGAGAGGATTGTTTTCCTCATAAACAACCGGATGCTTTTCTTCAAGATCCGGGCTGACGAAAGGCCTTGGTTCGGGAAATACAAGGAATCCGTTATCCC
>JAUWJE010000282.1 GCA_030607835.1 Candidatus Fermentibacterota bacterium
CGGTCTCTATCCCTATTTCGTGCCTCTCGGAGGTCATGTCGGGGCTGAAATGGAGATTGAGGGACACAGTATTATCATGCTGGGATCCAACAATTACCTTGGGCTTACTGATCATCCGGTTATTATGGAGAAGGCAAAGGAAGCTATTGATAAATACGGCACAGGTTGTACCGGCAGCCGTTTCCTTAATGGTACGCTTGACCTTCATATTGAGCTTGAGGAAAGACTGGCAAATTTCCTTGACAAGGAAATGGCAATAACTTTCAGTACCGGATTTCAGTCTAATCTTGGAGTGATCTCAACAATTGCCGGCATGAATGACATTATCTATCTCGACAGGTTTGATCATGCTTCAATCATTGATGGCGCAAGGATGAGTTATGCTCGCGTATTGAAATACAGACATAATGATCATGACCATCTCAGATACATGCTTGAGAACAATCGCAAACATCCAGCTGTTATCGTAACAGATGGTGTTTTCAGTATGGAGGGTGATCTAGCTAACATACCAGGTCTTGTAGAAGTCTGTCGGGAATTCGGAGCAAGACTCATTGTAGATGACGCTCATGGCGTAGGCGCAATGGGTCCCAGGGGTCGGGGTACAGCGGAGCACTTTGGCTGTCACGATGATGTTGATATTCTGATTGGCACCTTCAGCAAATCATTTGCCTGTATTGGAGGCTTTGCTGCCGGTCCCGCCGAAGTTATGGAGTATGTCAAACATACAGCTCGAACAATGATATTCTCCGCCAGTCTCCCTCCAGCGGCTGTCGCAACGGTTATTGCCGCACTGGATATTCTGGAAAAAGAACCTGAACTTGTTGCAAAATCCCACTTCGCTGCTGAAAGGGCAAGACAAGGACTTGCTTCTCTTGGATTCAATGTAGGCAATTCAGAGGCTCCGATTGTACCGATTATCGTTGGTAATGAAGTCCAGACGCTCCTGTTCTGGAAGAAGCTCTTCCATGCAGGTGTTTTTACAAACCCTGTTATCAGTCCTGCTGTTGCTAGTGGTGGTGAAATGCTGCGAACCAGTTACATGGCTACACATACGGAATCTATGATTGACAGAGCTCTTGAGATATTTAAAAAAACTGGGGAAGAGCTCGGTATAATCTGATCCGGGAGGTTCGATGTCCTTCACAATTGAGGAAGTAACCAGCAGGAAACAACTCAGCGAGTTCATAGATCTGCCATTCAGACTGTACAGGGGCAATCCTAACTGGGTTCCTCCGGTCAAGTATTTCCAAAAAGCACTCTTTAATAAAAAGAAACATCCTTTTCACGAACATGGGGATGTTACTCTTCTTATAGCAAGGAATGATCAGCGCAAAGTTGCGGGACGCATCGCGATAATAGTAAACCATACACATAACGAATACCATAATGAGAAGACCGGTTTTTTCGGGTTCCTCGAGTGTGAGGAGAATGCCGGATTGTTCAAACTGCTTGTTACTGAGGCTGAAGAAAGGCTTCGTAAAGCAGGTATGGATACAATCAGAGGACCGATGAATTTCTCCACAAACGAGGAGTGTGGTCTGCTTGTTAAGGGTTTCAACTCCAGACCTCCGATAATGATGCCTTACAACTCTCGGTGGTATGCAGATGCACTTGACAGTAATGGATATCTGAAGGCAAAGGATCTCCTGGCTTATTACATTGATTCAGGTAAAATCGATTACTCCAGGTTTCCCCGTATTGCTGATCAAGTAGTAAAAAGGTACTGTATCAAAATCAGAGATTTCTCTGTGAAGAACATCCATCGGGAAGTCCCTGTAATCATGGATATTTACAATGAATGCTGGCACGACAACTGGGGATTTGTGCCGATGAGCAAGAGTGAGCTCGACATGATGGCTAATGAACTCAAGATGATAATGCTTCCTGAGCTTGGTCCGATTGTTGAGATTGAAGGAAAACCAGTTGCTTTTGCTATTGCGCTACCGGATGCAAATCAGGCATTTGTCAGAGCGAATGGCAACCTTATCCGTGCTGTATTCGCTCTGAAGATTCCTCTATTCCGAACGAAGATCAATCAGATCAGAGTACTCCTGCTTGGTGTTCGAAAGGAGTTTCGCGGACGGGGAATCGAAGCCCTTCTGATACACAGAATCATAGAGGCCAGTATTGAAAAGAATATGGGTCGGGGGGAGCTGTCATGGGTACTCGAGGACAACCACTCCATGAGAAGAATACTTGAAAAGGAACTTAATGCTGATCAGTATCGAACTTACAGAATATTTCAGAAGACCATCTAATCTGGTATTAAAAGGAAAAATATGACTGCAGATGAATTGAAACAGCTATATATTGATTTTTTCAGAGAAAGAGGGCATGCCGTTATTCAGGGCTCATCACTGATTCCTGAAAACGATTCCACCATACTTTACACACCTGCTGGCATGCAGCCTCTCGTACCATTTCTCCTCGGTGAGAAACATCCAGCCGGCCGGAGGTTGGTTGTTGTTGAGAAGTGTGTGCGACCGGGAGA
>JAUWJE010000241.1 GCA_030607835.1 Candidatus Fermentibacterota bacterium
ATCAACTTCGTTGGTGATGAATCAGGTGGTATGGCCTACATCAGTATCACCGCTGAACAGGAGCCCGCTCAAACTTATCCCATCAAAGTATATTCCGTCATACTTGAGGATCACGAGATTGCGACCTCCGCATGGGGTGGATACAACGGACAAGAGATGATGTGGATACCGGTTGCGTTCCCGCTTGGTAACTACGGTAAGATTCTGAACTTTACAGGTCCATATCCACAGACCATCAGCGTTGCTGGTTCTTATACACTGAATCCGACTGCACATCCATTTGATAGTCTGAATGTGGCCACTTTTGTTCAGTACGCTTCGGGAACAAGGGAAGTTCTCAACGCGAACTTCATGGATCTTCCTGATGTTGCTACTGGCGTAAGCGGAGATGAGGCTGCTTTGCCTTCAGCGATATTGACTGTTGGTCCAAATCCTAGCAATGGAAACTTTTCTATGAGCTGTCTGCTTCCCGCCGAGGAAACGGGAACAGTTCAGGTGTTTGACATTGCGGGAAGAATTGTTGAGAGTTTTTCCGCCGAAGAAACTATTAACACGTGCATCGAAGAAAGCGGAGTATACTTCATTCAGCTTACCACCAGCAGCGGCGAAATAGTAAGACGCCAGCTGGCAGTAATCCGCTAATAGTCCTTTATCATTTGGCAAGGGGCGGCCGTTCATCCGGCCGCCCCATTTTAATTCCGAAATGCTTGTCCTGGTAAAATGCCAGGCGTTCCTTTGCGTCTTCGGAGCACTTGCCGCAGGAAGTGCCCACCTTTGTCATCTCCTGAAGCTGATAGTAATTGCGTGCCCCCTCAAGTGCGGCGTGTTCGATCTCTTCCTCCGAAACGTTAAGACATTCGCATACGATCCTGGATTTGGTATCGCGAACCTTTTCGAACATACCATGTCCGCGGTAGTAGTTGTTTATGGCTTCCTGCAGAGCCTTGTCGCCCAGGACCGAGCAGTGAACCTTGTTATCGGGAAGCCCGCCGAGTTCATCAATGATATCCACATTCGAAATATTGGACGCAGCATCGAGGGGCATGCCCTTTATCATCTCCGATAGAACTGACGTACTCGCTATAGCACTCGCGCAGCCGAAGGTCTTCCACCTGCAGTCAGTAATCGTAAGTGTATCCGGGTCTATCTTCAAATAGAAGATCATCTCATCACCGCATTTAATATTGCCGGTCTTGCCCATGGCATCGTACTCGAAATCTTCCTCGTTGAACATGATATTTTTAGGATTCATGAAGTGTTCTTTAACTTTTTCTGTGTAAAGCCAGGAGTTCATTGCTCACCTCCATAGACTGTGGACATTCCGCGCAGTTTTTCCACGATTCCTGGAAGTACATCCAGCACATAATCAACCTCCTGGCGGGTTGTTGACCTCCCCATGCTCATTCGTAAAGAACCGTGCGCGAATTCAACAGGAAGATTCATCTCCAGCAGAACATGGGATGGATCAAGTGATCCCGATGCGCATGCCGAGCCGGTTGAGACTTCCACACCCTCATAATCAAGGTAAAGGAGAAGTGCCTCCCCCTCAATCCCCTCGAAGGAAACGTTAAGTGTGGAGTGAAGGCAGCACGCAGGATCACTGTTGAAATGGATATTCTTGATCCTGTTCTCTATTCCCATCCTGAGTACTGTATTAAGTTCCGCCAGCCGTTCGGACTCGGCTTCCATCTCGCAGGTACGCAGTTCAGCCGCCCTTCCAAGGCCTGCAATGCCGAGAGTGTTCTCCGTACCTGCCCTTCGTCCCATTTCCTGGTGTCCACCTCTGATCAGTGGACAGAACGGCGTGCCCTTTTTTACATAGAGAGCTCCTACGCCCTTCGGACCGTAAATCTTGTGGGCCGAGATGGTCAGGAAGTCAACATTCAGCTTCTTAACATCCAGGGGCAACTTGCCCACCGCCTGTACGGCATCTGTATGGAACATTGCGCCAGAAGCATGAGCGATCTCCAGAGCCCTTTCAACGTCCTGAATCGCGCCGGTTTCGTTGTTCACCATCATAATGGACACAAGGGATGTATTTTGGGATACAGCCTGATCAAGATCATCCATTTTCACCAGACCTCTGTTGTCCACACCTATGCGTTTTACCAGAGTTCCCCTGTTCTTAAGACACATCGATGTCTCAAGGATGCAGGGGTGCTCTATGGCTGATATTACAAGGTCACTGTCTGCCGGTGCATGCAGGCTGCAACGCGCTCCGCTGCAGCTTACCGATGAAAGAACAGTGTTATTCGCCTCAGAACCGCTTCCCGCGAACATGATCTCATCCGGATCGGCATTGATCAGGGCTGCAACCTTTTCCCTTGAAGTCTCAATAAGTGTTCTTGCGCGTCTGCCGTCCTCATGAAGACTGGACGGATTCCCGAAAACATCGAGCGATTCTATTATTGCGGATTTAACCTCCGGGTGAAGTGGTGTTGTAGCGTTGTGATCAAAATATATCCTGTGCATTGTCTCTCCCTCTGATAAAAACCGGATTCCGGCAATTCCATAATCTTTAATATACATTATGTTCCACTCTGCTCTGAAATGCAAGCGTATAATGAGGGGAAATTGATGACTACCGGACTTTACCTGAAGGCAGGTGGGGATCAATTAAGGCTGAATTTTAGGTAAGATCGGTTTTATAAGTCAGGAGGCACTTTAAGTAGTATCTCCTTTCACTCTCAGGGTTATCCTGGCAGAGTTTCGTTTACTTCGCGCTGTCAGTCCAGCCCGAGCAGGCCTTCCCGAAGCCCTCCATTCGGCGGGTCATCTCCCAGCCAGATTGAGAAGAAAACAGTGGCGAAATCACTTCCTTCAATGATGCCCATCGCAGTACCCTTAACGGAAACCTGGAGGCCGATGCCTGGAGTGTAGGTGAACATCATCCTTTCACCGTCCTTCATTTCAGTCATCCATGAATTCAGGGTTAGTATCCTGCTCTCATAAACGGCCAAATCATCTCCACTGTTCTTCATGAATCCTTCAGCCCATGCACCCGCAATATCCCCACCGCTCACGTCACGGACAAAATGGAGAATGAGACGTTTTGTCTGGTCCGACTGGCAGATGGCGTACCCATCGCTGCCTGTATGTTCAACACCGATTTTCGCAACACCAAAACCTATAACGTAATATACACCTCTGACAACCCGCCGGTTTCGTAAACTCTGACAGATTAATCGCATACACGCAGTACGTTCTTGAATATCAATACAATA
>JAUWJE010000262.1 GCA_030607835.1 Candidatus Fermentibacterota bacterium
AAATATTGCATTTTCCCACCAACACCGCCGGTTTTTGCATTCACAACTATCCGACTAACATCATCCTTTGAGAATTCCTCCGCAAAATCTGCTCCTGATAATAAAATAACGGGGATGTCTTCTGTGCTATCCTGGTTCTTAATACGCTTTAACACTTGGTATCCATCCATTTGAGGCATGATCAGATCTAGAAGCACTAAATCAGGACGTTCCTTCTCAATCTCCTCTATACCCTCCAAGCCATCATAAGCATGTCGAATCTTAAGATCCCAAGGAACCTTTCTAATAGTTCTTTCTATTAATTGAACGAAATCACGGTCATCATCAATAATCAGAATATTGTGAACATCCATAAAACTTCTGATCTCTTGTAACAACAGTGATGGAGAGATTGGTTTTGCTATGCAGACATCTACCCCAATTTGAAGAGCAATTGCTTTTTGGGTTGGTAGGGAACATTCGATGATTGGTGTTCGCAACACCTTAGTGAGTTCTTCAGGTAACCGCTCTTGTGTTTGAGTATTCCAGATGATAGCGTGTGGATGGTAATATTCAACCTTATCGAGGATTTGGACGGGTCGAAAGATTTGAAAAATATCATATCCTTCGACAAAATGACGAATAAAAGCCGCAGCACTTGGGTCTGTATCAACGACAAGCAAGGTAGGCTGAACAGTATATCGATTTGTGGTGGCTAGAGTATCTCCCGTTTCAATGACCTGCGACGCTAACAGTTTAGATGGCATTGGTAATGAAAAAGAGAACGTAGAACCGGCTCCTTCCTGACTCTCGACCCATATCTTGCCTTGATGAGCTTCGACAAATCGCTTACAAATCGCAAGCCCTAATCCCGCTCCCTGGTATCTGCGGTGCAAAGAAAGATCGATTTGGTAGAACTCATCGAAGATATTGTGTAGTTTGTCTGAAGGGATGCCTTTGCCAGTATCCATGACACTGATCACAATATCATCATCCACTTGGCTGGCATTGAGCATGACACTCCCCTTTTCAGTGAAACGACTGGCGTTATTTAGTAAATTTATGAGAACCTGTCGGATACGTGTCTGATCAATATCTAGTACTGGAAGATTCTCGGGGATATCCATTCTCAATTCTACTGTCTTTCCTCGAAAGAGGTCTTGAGTAATATCTCCGACACCACGTAGGAAGGAGCCTATCGGTGTGGGTTCTTTATGGAGTGTAAATCCTACAATTTCATATCGTGATAGGTCGAGGATGTCATCAATCATTTCCAGAAGGTGTTTGCTGCTCCGAAAAATTTGAGCGATATCCTTACGTAATACAAGCGGCCAATTAAAATCTCCATAAATTTCTGGGGACTGATACATTAACTCGCTGAAGCCAAGGATCAAACTGAGCGGTGTTCGCAACTCATGGCTAACATTTGCTACAAATAGCTCTTTCATCTGTATAGCTTCAGCAATCTTCTTTCGGGCAAACAGCAGTTCATTATGTGTTCGCCGTTGGAGCGTGTTCGCCAGTTCCAGAGATTTATTTGCACGACTGAGCTCCGCTCTGTGTTGTCGGGTTTCATCCAGCAGATCATCAGCTCGTTTCTTCATAAACCAAGCCCATTGAACTGCAGTATACAGTGTGGAAACAACCAGGCGTGCAACGACAACTCCTAGTACCAACGCAATAAGAATAATGGTCAAATGATAATAGCGAACACCGATCTGGTTTAACCACAGACTCATACCTCCGATCAAGGCAGCAGTGATAAATTCACTCCCGATAACAAATAAAGCATTCACATATATTAAGGATAATGCAAGAAATGGAAAATCCGGATGCTCAATGAACCAAAAACCAGCAAACAAGGCGGTCATAGATATTCCAACGATTAGATAAGGCAGCAATTGTGGATGGGAATGTCCAATTCGACGTGCCAGCAGTGCCAGTGTAAGTAAAATTACGCCTGAGGAAAATATTTCCAGAGGTAGCTTTTCCTGAAGTAATGTATATAAAATAATCACGAAAGTCAAAGCTATCATAACTAACGCAAAGCGATTTGCCAGATGGAAGCGTAAATCGTCTAGATTTTCGATGATGTACTTCTGATCGAGTTTAATCGAGTTACTCCATATATTATCGATTCTATTCATCAGTAAAATTCACAATACACCTACATCGTGTAATGATTTTAAAACATCTTCCCTTTTAACTGGTTTAGAGAGACAGAATGAAGCACCAAGCGAATATGCTAATTCAGCATCTGGTACTACTGAACATATTACAACTGGAATGTACTTAGAGAAGGGATTAGACTTCAAGCGTTGTAGAAGTTCCCAGCCATCCATATCTGGCATCATGATGTCAAGGAAGATTACATCTGGAGACAGCTGCCGAGCTAAACGCAGACCATCCTGTGATGTTCGTGCTACCTCAACCATGCAAGTCTGGTTCGTCAAATAACGTCTTAACAAATCGTGAAAAGCCTCATTGTCATCGATCACCAGCGCGATTGGGCAGCCTTCGCCTATCGAAACCAGAATTATTCGCTGCCCTTCTGGTTGGTCATCTACAGAAAATCTTAATCCGAGACGGGAGGCCATCAGCCTCAGATTCTCATAAGAAGAGGTGCTGAAGCTTAGACCTGGCTTAGGGGTGAATTTGATCGTATACGACGTCTTGCCTTGTCTAGTCAATAAATTTATGCAGATTTCGCCTGCATTGGCTTGCTTGATCGTATTGCTAAAAAGATTTACAAGGAACACCTGCGTCATGGCAGGATCGGTTGCTATTTCTACTGGCTCATCCGGAAAGTTGAGACAGATCTCGACTTCATTCTGATCTGCAAGGCGTTCTACTGCCTTAATTGCATTCCGGAGCGCCAAGCAATAATCTACCGGTTGAGAACGCAGATCAAGATGCGACATCTCTTCTTGAATTGCAGATGGCATGTTGTTCTGAATATGATCCTTCTCGTTTAATCCTTGTCTGCTACGGG
>JAUWJE010000196.1 GCA_030607835.1 Candidatus Fermentibacterota bacterium
ATGATAACCGATGCCGGAGGAGTGATCCAGTATGTCAACCCGGCGTTCGAGACGATCACGGGCTACATGTCCAATGAGGCGTTGGGACAGAACCCTCGGTTCCTCAAGAGCGGTGAGCAGAACGACGCTTTCTACAAGGAGTTGTGGGACTCGCTCCTGCATGGCAACTCCTGGAGCGGTCGTTTCGTCAACAGGAAAAAAGACGGCACTCTCTATACCGAGGAAGCGACTATCTCACCCGTGTGTGATGCTTCGGGCAAGACGGTCAACTATGTCGCTGTCAAGCGTGACATCACCGCAGAGATGAAACTGGAGGACCAGTTCCGCCAATCGCAGAAAATGGAAAGCGTAGGCCAACTGGCTGGTGGAGTGGCGCACGATTTCAACAACCTCCTGCAGGTAATTCTGGGCTACGGTGAGATGGTTCTTGACAAGGCCGGGGAGGACAGTCCAGTCCTCGCATACATCGAGGAGATGATGAACGCGAGTCATCACGCCAAGACACTGATCCAGCAACTAATGGCCTTCAGTCGCCAGCAGGTGCTTGAGATGAAAGACATAGACTTGAACGATGTGATCAGCCAGCTGATGAAGATGATACATCGTTTGATCGGTGAACACATCACCCTCGACTTCCATGCAGGCCACGATCTCGGGATCGTTCACGCTGACTCGGGGCAGATCGAGCAGATTCTTATGAACCTGTGCGTCAATGCACGCGACTCCATGCCAGGAGGCGGCGTGATCACCATCGAGATTGAGAACGTACATATTGATGGGGCTTTCTGCCAGACCCACACCTGGGCCAAACCAGGGCACTACGTACTCCTCAGTGTCACTGACACTGGCTGCGGCATGGACGAAGAAATCCTTGCCAACATCTTCGAGCCTTTCTTTACAACCAAGGGCACGGGCAAAGGTACGGGGTTGGGACTATCGACGGTCTATGGTATCGTAAAGCAGCATCAGGGCCTGGTTCATGTCTGCAGCGAGGTTGGCAAAGGCACGACCTTCAATATCTACATGCCTATGCTCGATCACTCCGCCGCGATCGTGAATAACAAGATCGAAAGCCCCGTGCCGCACGGTTCCGAAACCATCCTGCTAGCCGAAGACGAGGAGATCGTCCTCAGATTGTCCAAGACTATCCTGGAGAGTTTGGGCTATACAGTACTGACAGCTCTCATGCCGGACGAGGCTATCCGTCTGGCCAAGGAATACGCTGGCGAAATTCATCTGCTTATAACAGACGTGGTAATGCCCGAAATGAACGGCCTGAACCTGGCGATACTGCTGAAATCTATTTACCCAACGCTTAAATACCTGTTCATATCTGGCTACAAGGTCAACATGACCGCTCACAGGGGAGCGCTGGATGAGGGGGTTATTTTCCTCCAGAAACCGTTCACGAAGGAGGGTCTGGCCGTGAAGGTGCGGGAGGCACTGGATAGTGAATAAGGAGCTGAAATGATATTCTCAGCTTTCTTCCTGAGGGAGAAGTTGATACCATTTTACTATGGGCAGAGAGTTCTTTCTGAATAGAATTGAAAAATTGTTCAACTATTTAACCATCAAATAATTTACCCCTGCATTTGAATATCTTGCTGATTGCATCAGGCGAATATTCACGGTATGATTAATTGGCTTTCACAAAGGGAGTATGAATACCGTGGTTGATAATACACTTTTATGGCATAAGGAAGATAGCTGAGATGAAACAGACAGCATCAGGATCCAGAGTACCAGTTAGAATCGCAGACTTCCTTGAGAAAGCACCCTTGCTGATACTGCTCCCTCTGTTATTGCTCACCTTTTCCGCTTACGCAGATACTACGGGAATCGTTGGTGGAATCGTCTCGGATACGGACGGAGACCCGCTTGTCGGAGCTACTGTAATGATAGATGAAACAACCCTGGGAACCATGACGGATGCCAATGGAGAATACATCATTGCAGGGGTTTCTCCTGGCAGTTACTCTGTAACCGCAAGTATGGTTGGCAGGGCTACCTCCAGGATGGAGGGTGTCCGGGTGGTTGCCGATCAGCTGAGCAGGATTGATTTCAATCTGTCTGAGGATCCCACCGGTTTAACAGTTATCCATGTTCATGAATCAAGAACCCAGATTCTTCAGGATGTTCCAGCCACCCTGCACCTGATGGACTTAACCGAGATAAGAACGCAGACCTCAAGAAATATTGTGGACCTTGTTTCCTCCCAGCCCGGTGTGATAACCAGCAGTGGTGAACTGCACGTTAGGGGAGGCCGCGGCGGAGAGGTGGATTACCTTCTTGACGGTGTCTCAATCCGTTCACCCATAAGTAACAGATTCAACCTGGAACTGCCCCTGAGCGCCATATCAAACGCATCTCTGATGACTGGAGGGCTTGGTGTTGAATACGGAAATTCCATGTCAGGAGTTGTTAACCTTATCGGAAAAGAGGGTGGTGATACTTACCACGGTTCGATGATAGCCCGCCACGGAGACATCACTACCGCTTCCATTGAAGCCGGAGAGCAGATTTTCATGGAAGAAACGGATGTGGAGCAATGCAGAAGCAATCTTAACAGTATTGAAGGGTCGGTGTCGGGTCCTGAACCCATCACGGAAATGCTTCTTCCTCTCATTGGAATTCGTATCCCTGGGCAGATGACTTTCAACGCATCCGGTCAGTTCTCCATGAGCGGAAGGGATACGCTTGATACTCGCGACAAATGGGAAAATAACTGGCAAACGGATATGTCAGGTATTACAAAACTAACCTATAGGCCGCTTAATAAAACCAGCTTCGCTTTCACTGCCCTGGGTTCCTACAGGGAAATGGGATGGAATGAATGGGCCTGGTCCAGGTTCCATCTCCCGGCCTATATCGATGAGGGTGAAACCAATGCATACCTGGGGAGAAGCCAGGATTACGCCCTCCCTGTCCGCTTCAACGAGACAACCGGTATTACTTTTAACGCCACGCAGCTGCTTGGAAGCGAAACTGTCCTGAAACTCACAATGAGCATTATGAAGTTCCAGGACTGGAACCGCATACGGTTACAGGAAGGGGGTTACATCGGAGAAAACACAAATCCCACCTACTGGTTTACCGAGTACTTGCCGGAAGATCTGATTCAGGACTCCTTGGGGTTCTATCACACGGGGGTCCACCCTAATGTGTGGTTCGATTCCAAAGCAACGGTGAGCAGCATAATGCTGGGTTTTGACTCGAACCCAAATACCAGGACACGCATAAAAGCGGGGATTTCAGCTGATTACTACGACCTTTATCAGTACAATGTATATGCACAGAGCTATCGCAACATATTCATTTCTCAGTGGAACGCTTACCCTCATTCGGGGTCGTGCTATCTCCAGGGAAGTTACAGGTTCTCCGGAGGAGTGATAACCACTGCCGGGCTCAGGGCTGATATGTTCGATGCCAATACCTCGGTATTCGATTCCGAAGCCGGCGGAAGTGTTCCGGTTGAAGCAAAATGGCACATCAGTCCGAGAGTGGGCTTTTCCGTTCCCTTCAGCGAGAATTCCCTCTTCTTCTCAACATGGGGACATCATTTTCAGATGCCATCCATGAACTGCCTCTTCACTGAGACATCCTACAATCTTCCCGAGAACAAAATAGTGGCAGGCAATCCCAACCTTGATCCTGAGTTGACGCAGAGCTTTGAAGTGGGTGTGAGGCACTATATTGGCAGATTCACTGAGTTTTCACTTGCAGCCTATTACAAGGATATTACAGCTCTGGTCAACACCGAAGACCACAGAGAGGGCACATACTACGTTTTCTCCAACGACGACAGCCATGGAATGGTGAGAGGCATTGAAGCTACACTCAACAGGAGAGCGGGAAGCAATATTTCAGGACAGCTTTCGTATTCCCTTTCCATTGCCAAGGGCAAATACTCATCAATGCTGGAGAGGTACAATTACGCTCAGATAGGAGTTGTGTACATATCCAACGAGGATAACTACCTTGACTGGGATCAGACACATACAGCATCTGCATCCGTTGAGGTGAGATCTTTTGAATCGGAGGGACCGGAAGTAGCGGGAATCCATCTTCTGGAGAACACCAGGCTTGGAATTGCATGGAAATACGGCAGCGGAATGCCGTATTCACTCCCGCCTGTGGAGGAGGAACTTGTGGAAACCAATA
>JAUWJE010000179.1 GCA_030607835.1 Candidatus Fermentibacterota bacterium
ATGAATGTCCGGGACATCTTGGTTGTTATACCCTTTTTCATATTCCTAAGCATTTCATCACTGCCGCTCTCAAAACCCACACAAACTGATCGAAGTCCTGCTCTTCTGCAGATTTCCAGCGTTTCCCGATCGACATTCACGCGAATGTTGGATGTCCAGGAGATTGACACATCTGCTCTGATCATCGCTTCAGCCAGTCTTTGCAGTCTCTTTTTATCAACGGAAATAGTATCATCCTCAAAAAATATCGCTCTGACATCAGGGAGATTTTCCTGCACCCAGAGCATTTCCTCGACTATATTGTCAATCGATCGATATCGAAATTTTCTTCCCTGAAGAGTCTGGGGAAATACACAGAACGTACATTCATAAGGACATCCCCTGCCACCCATGATCATCACCTGAGGATAAAGAGCATTAGGGTTATTATAGTTTCTGATATTAAGATATTTCGCATAAACGGTGCTGACAAATGGAAGAGAATCAAGATCATCCAGTCTTTCTGAATGACCTGTAAAGCAACCTTCTCCATTCGGATCCCTCAGATAAAGGCCCGGTATTTCAGCTGGCTTTCCGATATTTTCAAGCGCTTGAGCGAGTTTTACAAGAGGTTTCTCGTACTCTCCCACGACAATCCCGTCATATCTGCTTCCCAATCGAAGTGTTTCCTCCGGTAGAGCAGAGGGATGAGTCCCAACGAGCACGACAGTCCTTCCGGTTTTATACAGACTGTCCGCAAATCTGACATCCGATTCGATGGATGGCGTGGAGGTTTCCACTATTACAAGAGAGGGATTGAATCCATTAATTCTGCTTGCAGTCTGCGCAAAATCAAGCCCGGCAGCGGGGGCATCTATCAGATCAAGCTCGTGCCCGTTCTGTTCAAGAGCACCGGTAGCGTAAGCAAGCCAGATTGGATAGTAAAGTGTCCCGCTCTTCGTAACTGCAGGACTTCTCTGTCCTCTGCTATAGTCGGGAAGAAATGGTGGGTTAACCGCTGTAATTCTCATGCAGTAACTTCTGAATCATAAACCATGTATCCTCAACTCCAAGTGATTTCATGCAAATCGCGCTTTTCTGCGTACAACCGGGAAAAAGACTGTTTGAATAGCACGGCGAACATGGAACATCCGAAACAACTGGAGTAATAAGCCCCTTTGCGTACAGAGTATCGGGTGATGTCGGACCGAAAAGTACAACGGATGGCAATTTTCTGGCGACAGCCAGGTGTGCCGTGCCGCTGTCAGCACCCAGGAACCCAATACATCTGTCCAGCAAGGCGGCTGTCTGACCCCACGTTGTTTTTCCAGTCATGTTCAATACAGATGAAGTAACCATTGAGATCATTTCATCTGCGGCGTCACAGTCGCCCATTCCCCCGACAAGAAGCACGCTGATGCCCATCTTACCCAGCCTGTTCGCTATATCCGCATATTTCTCCGGTTGCCATCTCTTTTCCAGGACTACATCTCGCGGATTCCTTCCTCCACCCGGTGCAATGGCAAAATACAGACCGCTTATTCCAAGTTTATCAACCCATTCACGTTCTTTCTCCCTCAGGTTAAAAAGCGGTCTCCAGTCAGAGGGTCGAATCCCGGCTGTTTTTGAATAGGAATATCCGGCGTAGTCCGTCTCGTTCATCGGGAAAACCTCTTCCCAATTTCCAAGAGCCGAACCTCCAGAGGATCTCATTGGAGCTGCAGTTAGATACCTTACCCACCTTCTTACAGCGGGAGAACCCTGAAATACAAATGACTTGGTAACGTCTCTCAGATACTTTCTGTTCCGGATTGTCCATTTAAGGAATCCTGAATACATGGATCTGCTCGATGGTGGAACCGGTGCTGTAAATATTCTGTCAATACCTGGGATCCGATCCCATACGGTTGCAGCAGAAGGACCTGTGAGAATCCAGTAGGTACTCTTTTTCTCCTCCATGAGAGTCTTTACAACAGGCGTACAGAGCATTGAATCTCCGAAGGCGTGTGTCTTCACAAGCAGTACGGGCGCTTCAGGCATTCCTGGCAGCCCTCCATGACCTATATCTTTGAAGTGAATACTTTATACCGAATAATGCGAGTATTGCCATGGGATAATCAATCGCGACTCTGTGAGGAGTCCCTGAGGCGGTGAGCAGGTGCATCAGAGAATATCCTGCTACTCCCGTAGCCATGTAGAATCCACTCGCACCTTTGCTGAAACAGCATCTGACAGCTCCACCCCAGAGAAAGAACAGTATCCAGAAGAAAGACAGCAGCCCGGCCAGGATATAAAGGAAAGAAAAGGAATTCAGAGGGAAAGGCTTGAAAAACTCAATGAATCGCAAAGAAATCAATCTCAATGTCAATACAGGATTTCGAAGCATGAAAGTAGTGTTCCTTTCAAATAGAATTCTGTCTCTTTCCCCTTCGGATTCGTCTCTGCATTCCGGGAATTCTGCAAGCTCGGGTGAATTCAGATTATTCAGATATTCCCTTCGGATATCGCCATAGAGCAGCTTCGCCCCTTCAACCTCATTCACAAAATGCTCTGTGAAGATTCTTCCGTTGTATTCCCACAGGGTCACTCCGCCCTGCGTGGGCATAATCCGGAAATTTCCGCAAATTGCCCTGTTCCTCAGTCCCCAGGGAAGCAGCAGTAACATGAAAACTGCAAGAACAACCAGGCTATAGTAGAAACCCTTCATGGAGAATACTTTAGTCTTGCTCAACGAATTCTTTCTCTTCCTTCTTATCGAAAACATCTGCCTGATCTTCGGCGCGAATGGAAGCAGCAGAATCATCCATATCATCAAGGGAAGAGAAACCGGGCGAACATAGAACGAACATGCCCATGCAAATCCGGTTACCGCTGCAATTAATACCATTTTTCGATTTGAATGAGTCTCTTCAAGGAGTTTCAGAGAGAGAAGAAGTGAGATAAGGAAGATCAGTGAAAACAGAGCCTGAGTCGCGGGTACTGCTTCGTAATAGAGTGCGAAAGGATCAAGAGCCATAAATATCCCTGCTAACGCAAGGAATTTCCCTGAAAGGAACCTTCTGGCAATCCTCAAACCTATAAATACTGTGAAAAGCCCCAGGAACAGCTGTATCCCGCGTACAGCCAGGTAATTTCCTGACCCGAATACAGCATATATGGAGGCCATGAAAACGGCATATCCCGGAACCAGAAACATTGTGGGTCTATCGGGTCTTAATCCTCCATAATATCCATCGACTCTCCTGTAAAACTCAAATGATTTCTGAAACATGGGACTGGCTTCGGCTTCCCTCTCAGGATGAAGCATCGATCCTGAAATCATGAAACCATTACCATTGAGAAGGTTTTCGGCCAGATTGGACTGGGTTCTTCCCTCACCGATAAGGAATACTCCCTGGGTAGCTGCTCCAAATACGAGAATTCGAGCAACCAGCGCAAGGAGAAGGATTCTCCTTGTTAACTTCGCTTCAGCCATTCCATGAACCATTCTGATCGCATCAACTCCAATTCATCAGGTTGTGTTGAAGCCCATACTGGAGAAATTGCCGGATGTGTCACGAGTTCAGCCAGACCTTCAGATCTGAGATTCCTGGAAAGGCTCTCAAGGTACTTCCTGGTAACGTTTCCGCTTTTTGAGAATCCAAGCATCAAATCGGGTGTTCCTATGCCCCTCATTCCAGCCATTTTCATCAGTTTCCTGCCAAGACTATCAAGCACAATCCCGGATGGACGCCGCAGTTTGTCAGGCAGTACAGCGGCTCTGACTGTCCCGATTCCATATTCCTTTGCCAGATCTAGTATAACCTCACGCAGCCCGGACAAATTATGCAGGTGATGATGACTGTCCAGTCCGGTAATCATCACACCTGTTGAAAGAACTCTTTCAATCTGGACTCTCCATTCATCCTTCACTTTCCCGGCAAGAACGGATCCATTTCTGAACCACGTATAGAAAGAGTCTGGAAACTCGACCCCTGTCAGAAATGGAGGTTCCGAACAGTTCAAATGGACAGCTATCCTCACACCCGGACAGTTTGCCATATCCAACGCTTCATCGAGAGCTGTGCCTGTTACAAGTATGCTCAGGCAGTCAACCCGATCTGCGGCAAGAAGTATTTTTGCTGCTCTGTTTACCGAAGTGGAAAGCCCCAGATCATCAATTGTCACTTGTATTTTCATCATACCCTTCTTGCTTTCAGAAGAGTTCTCTTGAGGTTCCTCGGTCCCATAACCGTCCTGATGGTTCTGAATATCCTTTTCGGTTGAAGATAGAATTTCAGGAACGCCCTTTTCTTCATCTTTTCTATTGAACCTGATACTATCCCGTCAAGAGAATAGACCGATGTCTTAAAACAGTCAAATTCACTGTAATCCCTGTTAATAAGTTCCTTGCTCATATCCCATAACATGGTATGAGGAAAAGGAGTGGTGATGTCAAACACAGCGTCGTCAAAAGGTTGTTTCGCTGCAAAATCAACTGTTCTTTTCATCTCTTCGATAGTCTCCCCCGGAGCGCCAAGCATGAAATATCCCTGTACGAATATTCCTCTGTCGTTCGCCAATCGCAAAGCTTTCTGCACACCCTCCACGGTTATACCCTTATTGTAGATATCATCCAGAACTCTCTGCGAGGCGGATTC
>JAUWJE010000161.1 GCA_030607835.1 Candidatus Fermentibacterota bacterium
CATTGTTGATAACCTGACACAGGACTACATTTCCAGACTTGGAGAAGAAGAACCCGGCAAGGAAACCATAGAGGCGACAAAAGAACTGGCTCTGAAGAAGGTTCGGGAATTCCTTGTGCTCAGAGCTGTTGCTTTAAAGGAAAATATCGAAATTACTGAAGAGGATATTAATACTGAAAAGAAGCCAGAAGAATCAGCGCCATCCGTTCTGGACAGACTCAGAAACAGAAAAGCCGTGGAACTTATTCTTGATCGTGCTGATATCATTGAAAAAGAGTTCCAGAAGGAAAAGGACAAAAATGCGTCCGGTGAGGAACCGGAGTCATCCTGGCACTGGATAGGTGTTGAGGATAACGGAACAGAACCGAATGAGGAAACAGCAAAGAAAGAGGAGCAATCCTGATGCCATCTATCATACCGTTTGTTGTAGAGCGAGAAGGAAACAGGGAAAGATCCTACGATATTTATTCACGCCTTCTTAAGGAGCGGATCATATTTGTAGGTGATTCCATGACCGGTCAGACCGCCAGTCTGATTGTCGCCCAGTTATTGTTTCTTGAAGGAGAGGATTCCAAAAAGGACATCAACATGTATATCAGCAGCCCTGGTGGATTGGTTTCATCAGGACTTGCTATATATGATACAATGCAGTTCATCAAACCCCCGATAGCCACATTCTGCATGGGTACAGCCGCAAGTATGGCTGCAGTCCTTCTGGCTGCCGGCGCAAAGGGCAAACGCAACATTCTTCCTCATGGCAGAGTGATGATTCATCAGCCAATGGGGGGAGCCCAGGGCCAGGCCACAGATATAGAGATACAGGCTAGGGAGATAATTAAACTAAAAGAGACACTGAATACAATTCTTGCTGAACATACCGGGCAGTCGCTTGAAAGAATAACAAGCGATACAGACAGAAATTTCTGGATGGGTGCCCAGGAAGCGGTTGATTACGGTATCGTAGATAATATGCTTTCAACCAGGAATTGACGGGAATTGAAAATGGCTAAGGAAAAAAAGTGCTCATTCTGCGGAAGATCCATTGCTGAGGTCAACCAGCTGATACAGGGTCCCGGTGTTCATATCTGCGATGAATGCATAAGGTACTGCAGCGAGCTGGTTGAGATTGAAAAGGATATCAAGCCTGATGTTCCGGAGCTCGTGCAGGAGATACTGCCTGTTCCTTCAGAGATAAAGGCGCAGCTGGATGAGTATGTGATTGGTCAGGAGCAGGCCAAAAAGGTCCTTTCGGTTGCCGTTTACACCCATTACAAGAGACTACGGTCCAGAAACAATTCCGCGGAGGTTGAGCTCGAGAAGAGCAATATTCTCCTGATGGGACCCACAGGTGTCGGAAAAACACTGCTGGCGCGTACTCTGGCCAGGATACTGGACGTGCCTTTTGCAATAGCCGATGCGACTACACTTACAGAAGCAGGATATGTCGGTGAGGATGTCGAGAACATCCTGCTCAGACTGCTTCAGGTTACTGATATGGATGTACTAGCCGCACAACAGGGTATCATCTATATAGACGAAATTGACAAGATTTCAAGAAAATCGGAGAATCCGTCTATAACCAGGGATGTTTCCGGTGAGGGAGTACAGCAGGCTCTTCTTAAGATCATCGAAGGAACTGTTGCCAGCGTACCTCCTCAGGGTGGCAGGAAGCACCCTTATCAGGATAATATTCTCGTAGATACCAGCAATATCCTCTTCATCTGCGGAGGCGCATTCAACGATCTGGATAAGATCATTGAGAGGCGTCTCAGGAAGAACTCAATGGGCTTTAATGCAACTATCAGCTCAGTTGTTGACAGTGACACAAATATTTTATTGAATGTTCAACCACATGATCTGGTAAGGTATGGACTGGTTCCCGAGCTTGTTGGCAGACTGCCCGTTCATGTTGCGCTTGATGATCTGGATATTGATGATCTTGTCAGCGTTCTTACACAGCCCAGGAATGCCCTTGTACGGCAGTACGAATATCTTTTCGAACTCGAGGATGTGAAACTTGAGTTTACAAAGAGCGCCCTCAGAGAGGTCGCGGAGAAAGCAAAAAAGGTTGGCACCGGAGCCAGGGGATTGCGTACTGTAATCGAGAATGTTCTTCTTGAACCCATGTACTATCTGCCTGATCTTGAGAATGTGAGCAAACTCGTGATTTCTCCTGCTGTGATCAGGGGGGAATCAGAACCGAGGATTGTCAGATCCAGGAACAAGAAGGAATCCGGAAAAGCCGGCTGACACGGCTTTTTAAGTAATGCCCGCACTGAATGTCAAATTCCTTCGAAGCTGCCCCGGTTCCGGGAGCCTTCCCCATGATGGGTTGCCTGAGGTATCTTTTGCCGGTCGATCCAATGTTGGGAAATCATCACTTCTGAACAGGCTGAACGGGGGCACAACCGTAGCCAGGACAAGTTCCAGACCGGGCTGTACACAGTTTCTCAATCTCTACTCAGTTTCCAGCAGTTACTACATTGTTGATCTTCCGGGCTATGGATATGCTCGGGCACCATCAAAGAATCGCACGGAGTGGGCAGGCTGGATCCAGACCTATCTGATGGAAAGAATACCTCTGCGTGGAGTTGTGCTTCTGGTTGACGCAAGGCATCCATGCCTACCTATTGATATGGATATGGTTGAATTCCTGAAAGAGCGCGGGAGACCATATGTGATTGCTCTTACTAAATCGGACAAGCTGAAAAGAGGAAAACTTGCTTTAGCTGTCAGGAAAGCTCAGGATATGGGACCAGTAATCCCAGTGTCTTCAATTACGGGGTTAGGGATGAAGGAACTGAAAAATTGGCTCTTCCAGGTTGTCTCATTATGAAAGGATTATCATGCCAGCGACCATATTGACAGGGTTGCAATGGGGAGATGAAGGCAAGGGGAAAATGGTTGATCATCTTTCGGGAACCGCTGATGCAGTGGCTAGGTTTTCCGGAGGCGCGAATGCGGGGCATACCGTTGTAACAGGAGGACGAAAGATTGCTCTCCACCAGCTTCCGAGCGGATTGATTCACCCGGATACTCTTGGGATCATTGGCGCCGGTTGTGTGCTTGATCCTGTAGCCCTGAAGGACGAAATAGAGACACTGGAGACAAGCGGAATCTTGATCTCGGATAGACTTGCTATTTCCGGAAAGGTACATCTTGTACATCCCGCAGGCAAATATTTCGAGAAAAATGATGAGGGTGAAAGAGGCGTTTCAGCGATAGGAACCACCTGTCGAGGAATCGGTCCTACATATGTCCGGAAATATATGCGGAAGGGTATCCGGCTGGAAGACGCTGCTATGCCTGACATATTTCTGGAGAAATCTGCGCGGATAACCGAAGACTGCTTGAAAACACTTGATCTTTCTGAAGATGAAATCAGGTCCCTCCATAGTGAAGAGGAGCTTTTCAATAGTATTTCTCTGAAACTTGTTGAGTATGCAGAAGATGTATCTCTCCTTCTGGCAAGAATACTTGACAATGATGGTTCCATTATCGCTGAAGGAGCACAGGGATCTCTTCTTGATCCAGATCATGGCACTTACCCCTTTGTTACATGTGGTTCATGCGTTGCGGGAGCGGCATGCTCCAGTCTGGGGATAGGACCGGTAAGGATTGATGAAGTTGTTGGAGTCATGAAGGCTTATTCCACCAGGGTGGGGAATGGACCATTCCCGACGGAGCTTACCGGTACCCTCGGTGAACGAATCAGAGAGCAGGGAAACGAATACGGAGCAACTACAGGAAGACCGAGAAGGTGTGGGTGGTTTGATGCCGTTCTGACGAACTACACAGCCAGGATAAATGGATGCACCTGGACTGCACTGACACTTCTGGATGTGCTGAGCGGTCTACCTGAGATTAAGGTCTGCAAGAAGTACGAGCTTGACCCTGAAACAGATCTCACACTGTTCGAAACCGGAGCAAGACTGGGGAATCATACACCAATATACGAGACTCTCCCCGGCTGGGAGGAAGACATTTCCGGAGAACGGGACTGGGAAGCCCTGCCCGAAAACGCGAAACGGTACGTGCTGTACATTGAGCAGCTTATCGAAGTACCCATCAGAGCAATTTCCACAGGACCCGCCAGGGAGGATCTGATCTGGAGAATGTAGGCTTTTTCGATACACACTGTCATCTCTGTGATGAGCGATACAATGATGATCTTGAGCATGTTCTTTCAAATGCGGACAAATTCAATGTTACCAGGATAATGGTTCCGGGAATATCACCTGGCAGCAGTCAGAAGGCAGCGGAATTATCCGGGAAACATTCGGGGATATTCGCCGCTGCAGGAATCCATCCGAATGAAGCAGATCTCGATTCGATTGATATGCTGTCTGATATTACAAGAACAGTATTGTATCCCGGAGTTCTCGCTGTGGGGGAAACAGGACTGGATTTTTTTCATAAGAGAGTTTCACCCTCGTTACAGGTTGAGCTTTTTGAGAAACACATTCAGCTTGCCGGGATTTTCGGATTGACCCTGATAGTGCATTCCAGGGATGCGGAGGAAACTGTCCTTGCTGTTCTGAGCGAGAATCCAGGGATACCGGTAATAATGCATTGCTATACCGGGCCGGATAAAGTTGCTCAAGAGGCAGCTGATAGAGGGTTTTTTATCGGGTTCGCAGGTCAGCTCACATACAGACGGAATGATAGACTCAGAAGATTGGCTGATTTACTGCCTAAAGATCAGGTTCTTATTGAAACAGATGCTCCATATCTGACTCCTGAGCCCGTTCGTGGAGAAAGAAACGAACCTGGTTATGTTATACATACAGCACGGGTTCTGGCAAATGTATGGAATACGGATATGCTTTCAGCGTCAAAGATACTTCTGGACAATTCGCTTCGCGCTTTTCAGCTTGCGCCTGTGCCCAGAACGGATCTTGTCTACATGCTCTATAACAGGATATACATGAACATCACAGGCAGATGTACTAATCACTGCCGCTTCTGCATTAGAGACAGAACCGACGGCATAGGCGGGTATTATCTGAAGCACCATGGAGAACCTTCAGAAAAGAGACTCAAGGACATTGTCGGCGCGCTTCAGCCGGAATGGGCTGAAGAAATCGTTTTCTGCGGATACGGCGAACCAACCATGAGACCTTTGCTTCTATCCGAGCTCGCGAAGACAGCTGCAGAAAAGGGCTTTTCTGTTCGGCTTAATACAAATGGTCTCTGTCTTGAGAGATTGTCTCCTGAAGAAACAGTCAGACTTCTCGAACCATTTAATGATGTCAGTGTAAGCCTCA